>JANQPU010000076.1 GCA_028285315.1 Acaryochloris sp. IP29b_bin.176 | reverse complement strand
TTGACCTGGAATTGAGGACCGTATTTGGGATGATCTCGCCAAATTCCCTGAAGCTGGAGGGTTTGGCCTGCTTGGATATTGGCGAAGCTGCCCACGATCGTGAGCAACTCACGGGTTCTGGGGGCTTTGAAACGAGCAACCGTATATCCTGACTCTTCAGAATGGTAGGTCAGCCGCTCTACAACCCCTTGCAGTTGCTCAATGGGGGGTGAAGCTGTGGGGGTGACCTGGTGGGACATGAGTAGAAAAACACTCTTAAATTCTTAGCTGCTCAATTCAAAAAGATAAGAATAGGCCCCTGTTGGATCTTCCATGCAGGCAAAATATCCAGTCTCTGGTATTTCCGTTTTGGGCATCACAATTTTCCCACCCAAAGATTGTACTTTATCGGACCATTCATCCACTGAGGGCACTGAAAAATAGCTCATCCACAGGGGAGGCATCTTCGGTACATTAGGAGGTCGTTTCATAATCCCTCCCACATCCTCACCGTTAACTTTGAAGCTGAAATAATCCCCCCCATTCATGGGCATGGGAGCAGAGAACTTCCAGCCAAACAGTTCAGAATAGAACGGTAACACGGGCGTTGGATCATCTACTAGAAGTTCCATCCAGCAAATTTCACCTGGTCCATTGCCGATCATATTCAGATCGCCACCATCCTTTTCAGGTGTGAAAACGTGGAACGCTGAGCCGATTGGATCATTTATTACTGCTGTTTGACCGACCGTTGGAATCTCAAAAGTAGGGACACAAACTTTCCCGCCCAATTCCTCTGCACGATGGCAAGCTTCATCCACATTGGCAACTGTGATGTAGGTAATCCAGTGACTGGGAGCAGGAAAATCGTTCTCTAACGATACGGGATTACTAAATCCACCTTTTCCAGCAGCGTAAATCGTAGCATTGTCCTGCTCTGGAATTTCCATCTCACTCAGATGCCAGTCAAAAAGCTGGCGATAAAAATCATTCGCTTTTGAGACATCCTTTGTCATCAAACTCCACCAGCAAAAAGTGCCAATCTGGTCATTTAATACCATTGATCTCTCCTTATTTTTCTGCGTGGGAAGCGAAATTTACTATGGTCAAATGTGGTTTTTACGATTCAGCATGATAGTCGCTGTAGATTAAGCAGGAATTATGCTGCCTCTTCTTCCTCCACATCCACAGCCGTTATCGAATTCGCAGGGACTTCGGCCCCCAATTCCAGCTTCTGGCGCACCTGTTGCTCCACATCCTCAGCAAACTCTGGGTTGTCTGCAAAGTACTGAATCGTATTTTCTCGGCCTTGACCGATGTTACTGCCGTCGTAGCTGTACCAAGCTCCTTTGCGGACAATGACATCCGTCTCTTCAGCCATATCGACTAAGCAGCCGAGGGTGGAAATCCCTTGACCAAACAAGATGTCAAACTCCGCTAGCTTAAAAGGAGGAGCTACCTTGTTCTTGGCGACTTTGACCTTAGCCCGAATGCCGTACATATCAGTGCCCTTCTTCAAAGTTTGAATCCGGCGGATATCCAAACGAACAGAAGCATAGAATTTGAGGGCGTTTCCACCCGTGGTCACTTCAGGACTGCCATAGGTGACGCCAATCTTCTGGCGGAGTTGGTTGAGGAAAATGACCGTACTACCCGACTTGCAGATATTGCTCGTAATCTTACGTAAAGCTTGGCTCATCAGACGGGCTTGCAGGCCCATATGGGAGTCACCCATGTCTCCTTCAATTTCAGCTCGGGGTGTCAGGGCGGCAACCGAATCTACGACCACTAAATCCACGGCACTGGAGCGCACCAGCTGATCCACCACCTCCAAGGCCATCTCCCCAGAATCGGGTTGGCACACCAGCAATTCCGAGACATCCACACCCAAGGCGGCGGCATAGACGGGATCAAGGGCATGTTCCGCATCGACAAACGCAGCCACACCGCCGGTCTTTTGGATTTCTGCGATCGCATGGAGCGCCACGGTTGTCTTCCCAGAACTCTCAGGACCATAGACTTCAATGACTCGTCCTTTTGGCAGTCCCCCTCCCAAGGCTAGATCAAGGGTTAATGCCCCCGTGGAGATCGTCTCAATCTGCATGCGGGTGGCATCCCCCAGCCGCATAATCGCCCCTTTGCCAAAGGTCCGCTCCACGTTTTTCATCACCAAGTCGAGGGCTTTTTGCTTCTCGGTCATTTCAGTTTTGGCGGCCATAAGTTGATCTCCAAAGGGTGGATTGGGGGATGCTAGACCAATATAGTAATCTTGTACTAAACTAGTGTCAACATGATACTTTGATTCATTGCCTCCCCACTGTGATGTCATGGCGATAGAGACACTGACTGATTTGGTAGGATTCCCTGATGGCTGGCTCGTTGGAGTCTCGTGTTCCTTGGAGTGGGGCTATCAATGTTGGGTTGTCACCCCAGAAAAGCAGGTGCATACTGATGGTGAATTCTATGAGAGTAGCCTAGTGGCACTGTCAGCAGGTCGTTTTCTGGTTGAGCACTCCCTAGAGGTGGAGTGAAATAGTATCGAGGATTTCTTTGTGATGGCAATGGTCCCACCTCGGATCTACTGTATCCCTGCCACTGAAGCTCCTGTGATTGCAGTATTTCGGCGCGGACCTAGCAAATGGTTCCATATCGGTCGGTGGGATCTAACTCAACAGAAGTATGAACCGGGTGCCTGGTTACAAGGGCGCATCTTCCCCCGTCGCTCTGACCTTTCACCGGATGGACATTTCCTGTGCTATTTTGCCCAAAAGCCCAATGCAACTTGGGAGCATGGTGAAACCTACGTTGCGATTTCCAGGTTACCCTGGCTGAAGGCACTCCATGCCTTTGGCACTTGCGGCACTTGGACACGCGGTTACAATTTCACAACCCATGATCAAGGTGATGAGCATCTCAACTTAGACCTTCCCATTCCCTACAAGCTCCGTTCAATCCCAGTGGTCCAATTTGCCAATGAACGTCACCGGGGATGGGCGGAAACTGCCGATTCTCCCCTGCGACATCCCAAGGACTTCTGGGATGAACGTCGTAATGCACGACTCTATAAAAAACAGCCTGGAGGTCATCGGATTCTTTATTTAGAAAGCTTAGGTTGGGCTGGGGGTGAGTTTGGAAAAGATCAAGCGGTAGATGGGATGTCGGTTCTATATTCCATGAAGTCCAGTGAAGGACTTGAGATTCTGGATGATTTGCAATGGGCAGACTGGGATCTGAAGGGACACCTTCTGGTTGCTACTCGTTCAGGAAAACTTCAGGTCAAGCACCTAGAAGAGAATGGCTTTCAAGTCGTATTTGAAGTTGATCTCTCATGCATGGAACCAGAGCCTCTTCCTCCACCTCTTTGGTCTCAGCACTGGTAATTCGATGACTAGTATGGGTAAACTTTCCCATACCCCACTCCTCTACATTAGAATATCCGCAAGTCCGCTTCCAGTGAGATTCCATGCCTATAGCAACCACTGACAAGCTCAACCAGCTCCGAGCGCAACTCCAAGAATGCACAAACCCCACCGCTGCTAAGCTGCTCAAGAGTACCATTGCAAAACTCGAAGCCCAGCTCAACTCAGGCCAGGTACAGACCCAGGCATCCAAGATAGCCCAGCGGAAGGCAGCACTGAGAAAATCCCAGAAGCAGGCCGACCGAACAGCAGCACAACAACAACGAACCACGCTGAAACCCCCTTCAATCAGAAAGGTGGAGCCAAAGCCTGAAACTGCACCTCAGAAGAAGTCCGTAACGGTTGCTCAGGACAAATCACAAGAGCAGGCTAAGGTTACAGTCGAGCATGAGGAATCTAAGTCACCCACTCAGGACAAACCGCCAGCAAAGACTGAAGCGAATCCCAAAAGCAAGAACCGTTTTCCCCCTCAAGCGTTTGCAGCAGCCAAGCGGGTCGTGCTTGCTGATTCGCTCTGGCAGCGTCCCCAGGTCCAAGGCATCACCATCGATGGTCCTACTTCGCGTGACCTGGATGATGCCGTCTGGATTGAGCCCACTGATGTAGGTGCCCTGCTCTCTGTCCACATTGCCGATGTCTCTGAACTCGTCGAAGTCGGCTCAATTTTGGATAAAGTGGCAATTTCCCGCACAGCCACGCGCTATTTCAGCCAGGGGAATGCCCCCATGCTGCCTCGACCGCTGTCTGAAGATAAACTGAGCCTACTGGAAGGTCAGGCACGACCCACCCTCACCATTCAGGTCACCCTAGACGCGAATGCTCAGATGACTGATGTGAATATCTTCGAGTCCTGGCTGTCCAGTCAGAAACAATTCACCTACGCTGAAGCCTCCCAGACTGATTCCCCTTCTGCATTCCAAGAGACCCTGGAGATGGCCTATCAGTGGGCCGTGCATCTGTACCGGAATCGGCTAACGGCTGGCGCGATTGGTGCGACTCAGACAGCCCAAGGCCAGTGGCTGACAGAAGAGGGGAGCCTGATTCAGGGTGAACGCCACCGTAGCCACATCCTCATCCAAGAATTTATGATCCTGGCGAATCGGGCGGTGGCCCAATGGCTAGCAACTCAAGATATCCCAGCGCTGTATCGTAATCATACGGCCAGAGCGATTGCCCCAGATCGCGAAACCATGAACCAGACGTTGCTAACACTAGGGTCTGGCGCTGCCATTCACCAGCGGTTGCACTGCTGGCTGAATCGGGCTGAGTATAGCCCCGTGTTGATCGGACACTTTGCCCTGAACCTGCCTGCCTATTGTCACTTCACTTCCCCGATCCGCAGAGTGGCTGACCTCATCAACCATCGGATTGTCAAAGCCCTGCTGAAGCAGCAAGACTTGCCCTATACTGTGTCCGAGCTTGAACAACTGGGCCAGCATATTGCCCAAGTCAAGGATGAGCATAAAGAGCAGACCGCCGAGCACTTTAAGGCGGTCCATCAACAGGTCTACCAGGATCAGCTTCAGGCTCCTGAAGAATTAGATTCTCTCTCCAGTAAAGAATTCACTCGACTGCTGAAGTATGCGGTTGAGAATCAAGATTTTGAGCGACTTCGCAGTGAACTGGTCACTCGTTTGGCATCCGAACAATTAGTCGTGCAAGATCTGTACTGTTTGCTCTTTCAATCGGGTGATAGCGATTTACAGCAGCGGGTCATCCAACATCTGAAGCGCAATGCTCAGGATGCCGCGAGTATCATCACCATTGCGTTAAACCAGGAAGGGGATTGGGAAGCGTTCAATTATATTGAGCTGGCAAATTGTAAGCCGTACACGATTTGGTTGGAGGTCAACCTCGCTGGAGCATCGCTCACGACTGTTCACCCCGCCGTTCATCCCCGCAAGCAACCTGCTCGTCATCTTGCCTGCTTATTGTGGCTAGAAGCTTATCTCGACAACAGCTTGGTCCCTCCAGAACAGCGAATAGGGCCTGTGTTAGACCCTAGCAAGGACGCCACTCCGCTATCCAAGGTGATGCAGAGTGCTTTGGTGAAGCCACTCAAGGATGGGCAGAACTTTATCAGCATGCTGCTTGATGTGTGCCAGACTCTGAGGTGGGAGACCCCCGTGTTTGAGATTAGCGGCTCAGATGATTGGTTTATCTGCGAGTGTGAGCTGGTTGTTCTGGGTCAGCGAATTGAAGGCAGTGGAGTAGCAAAGCGGAAGAAGTTGGCGAAGAGCATAGCGGCTAGGGAGGTGTTGGAGCAAGTGCGAGAGCAAGGGCAGCAGCATTTGGATGAGTGGCTGGAAGGAGCGGCATGACAGCATAGAGAAGGCAATCTCCCAGCCCATCTATAGATGAAACTGAGAGACTAAATCCTCTAAATACAAACCAGTTCTACCAGCGGTTAGACCCACCGAAGTTACCATCGCCTCTTTTTTCACGGGGTCTTGCCTTGTTCACTTTCAAGGTGCGTCCCATCCATTCAGCCCCCTCTAGTTCTTCAATGGCTTTGGCTTCTTCGGCATCATCACCCATCTCAACAAAACCAAATCCCCTAATCCGCCCTGTTTCGCGGTCAGTGGGAAGCTTGGCAGACTTGACCGTTCCATATTCTGCAAAAACGGTGCTTAGGTCTTGCTCTGTAACGTCATAGGAGAGGTTACCAACGTAAATCGACATGAATTAATTCCCAAAATCAATAAGGTGTAGAGATTTGGATTTCGGTGCGTGGCCTTGAAAATTGAACTGGATAAAATCAAGCAATTCTGAAAACGAACGGGAATCCGATACTTACTATCTCACTGCCCATGCTAATCGATCCCCAACTTAGATGCTGAGTTAAGCAGCAATCTTTACAGAGCTTTTCTTTTGAGGAAAGACCAATATTGCGCTGTAGGAATATTGCAGTCCTTAAATCTTGTGAGCTTGTTTTCCCCAGACTCTCCACAGTTTTCCCACAATATTTCTCTCGTTCTCCACAGCTCCTTAACTGTTTTCCACAAGTTTAAACGACAGGACAGGGGCTTCGGCTATTTCTGGGGAATATTCTAGATATGGAATTCAGCTTTATCCTATGATGAGTCTGGCTTTGAGTCCACCTAAAGAACTTCAAAAAATGG
>JANQPU010000074.1 GCA_028285315.1 Acaryochloris sp. IP29b_bin.176 | reverse complement strand
GGTGAGCTGGAGATACATCATTTGCAGCCCATCTTTTTTCTTGTCTATCTGGTTATTGCCCAAGTAGCAAGGTGTTCACGGGACATGTCGCCCTCTCAGTCAAAAGACCTGTATCTCTCTGCCGCAGTAATTGGGGTTTGGGAGTTGCAAGAACTGATTTTACCTAAGGCATCTTCAACCTAAACACGACGCAAGAAAATTAGCTGCCTAGGGTAGTCTAGGACTACTATTGCCTATCCAATTATGACTACGGTTGCTTATCTAACTAATCAATACCCCAAGATTAGTCATAGCTTCATTCGCCGTGAGATTCTGGCACTAGAAGCTCAGGGATTCAACATCCGCCGCTATTCCATCCGCCCATGCCCCGATCAGCTGATCGATCCAGGTGATTTGGAAGAGCTAGAAAAAACTAAAGTTCTCCTTTCTGTTGGGGGCCTAGGGTTAGTCGTGGGACTCATTTGGGTGATGGTCAGCCGACCCATTGCTTTTGTCAAAGCCATAGGATTAGCAATTAAGATTGGTTGGCAATCTGATCGGGGTTTGTGGCGGCATTTTATCTATTTGGCTGAAGCTAGCGTTCTGTTATTTTGGTTTGGCATTGCAGGAGTCGACCATGTTCATGCACATTTCGGTACCAATCCCGCTGCCGTAGCCATGCTTTGCCATGCCCTGGGAGGGCCATCTTATAGCTTTACAGTGCATGGTCCCGATGAATTTGATCAGCCCCAAACCCTTCATTTGGATACCAAAATTGCCCATGCCGCTTTTGTGGTGGCCGTCAGCTCATTTGGCAAAAGTCAGCTTTACCGCTGGAGCAACCCCGAGCATTGGCCTAAAATTCACATTATTCACTGTGGGTTAGATCGACTCTTTTTGCATCAACCCCGAATGATGTTGCCAGAAACTCCTCATATCGTTTGTATTGGACGGCTTTGCCCTGCGAAGGGGCAACTGCTCTTAATCGAAGCGGTGTCCCAATTAATCGCAGACGGAATGAATCTCAAACTGACGCTGGTAGGGGATGGGGAGTCCCGTGCTGCCCTAGAAGCAGTAATTGCAGCCACTCAGTTGAAAGATGTGATCACCATTACCGGATGGGTCAGTAGCAGCCGTATTCGAGACTATTTGCTCGGTGCAAAAGTAAAGGTGTTACCCAGCTTTGCGGAAGGTTTACCCGTTGTCCTGATGGAGGCTTTAGCCCTTGGACGTCCTGTTATTTCAACCTATATTGCTGGTATTCCTGAATTAGTGGAACCTAACAATGGCTGGCTGATCCCCGCAGGCTCTATTCCTGCCTTAAAAGAAGCCATCCGAGTCAGCCTAGCGACCAGTACGGCCCAGCTCCAAGAAATGGGCCAAGCTGGGGCTGAGCGTGTCAAGACTGACTACAACATTGAGACTGAGACGGTGAAGCTGTCCCAGCTCTTGACCGCCTATGGCTCTTAAAAAAGCCTAGGTCCGAAAGGAATGGGAGGTCTCGACCCAGCTTTGATTGGATCTCTGAGGTTCTGAGAATGTTGTTGAGCGTAACCATTGGATAAAATGCACTACCCCAACAGCAGTGACGGCCCCCAAAGCCAAGCCAATCACCACCAGAATCCCAAAAAATTTCTGCATCGTTCGTTGGTTTTCAGCAACAGCTCGACGGCTATCTTCTGAGAGTTCCGCTAAATCTCGTTCGAGATCCGTATTGGATCGGCGCGGAATTGAGAGGGACTCAAACTCGTCGGGTGGTTGGAAAGGATGAGGACTCATCACCCAGCTCTTTTGATAGTGCTTGTCAGACCACAGAAGCCGCTTCCAGAAAAATTCGCTTCACCTCTGTATGGGATTCTCGAATTTTGCGTTCAATGCGACGGGTGGCCGCTTCGATTTCATCGGAAGAGAGGCCATCTCTAAATTCGATGTTCATGGCCAACATTATATCCTGGGGGCCAAAGTGAAGGGTAATCGGAGAGTCCATCCGGGTAACAGCATCATCTGATTTGACGATCTGTTTGATGCTCTCTCGAGTTTCTGGAGAAGCGCTTTCACCAATTAATAGGCCCTTGGTTTCAATCACCAGCACAATTGCCACCACCGTCAGCAATAGTCCAATCACAATGGAGGCAAGACTGTCATAAATGGAGTTACCTTTTAATTCGGTCATGAACACCCCCACAAAGGCTACGCCCAGACCGATTAATGCTGCACAATCTTCAAAAATAACGATGAATGAACTGGGATCTTTACTGTTGCGAATGGTCCTCCAAAAACTGCTGGAGGTTGTGGGCGTGGCTTTATTAAATTCACGCACAGAAACAAATAAGGCAATCCCTTCAAACAAGGCAGAGGCCCCCAGCACAATGTAGCTGAGCATAGGATCATGGGTTGGCGCTTGCACTTGCATGCTGGTAATGCCTTCATAGATAGAGAGCCCACCCCCTAACGCAAAGATCAAAACGGCCACGATCAAAGACCAAAAGTATAGTTCTTGTCCATAACCAAGAGGATGTTGTTCATCTGGCCCCGTTTCACTTTTGTGGAGACCGTAGAGGAGTAAGACTTCATTGGTCGAGTCCACCACGGAATGAATCCCCTCCGATAGCATGGCAGAGCTGCCGCTAATTCCTGCACCGATGAACTTGGCAATCCCAATGGCAATGTTGGCAGCCATAGCTGCATAGATCGAGACTTTAGATGAATGCGCGTTTGACATAGAGGTAGAGTTCAGTGGCTATTGCGGACCGTTTGGGGAGTGGGAGAGTACCATCGTTGATGATTGTCTGTAAGCTTTTGCTCCCTCCAAAAACTATTTTTCCATCCCTATAGATGGATCACTAACAATAGTGCCCTGGCTTGTCCCACTTTTCCACTCTGACTCAGCTTCTGGGAATGGAGTTGGCATTATCCCTGGCGCAATCTTTGGGTATTTTTGACCAAACTTTGAGCAAATTCATCTAATCGTTCTGCTAACTTCTCATCGATTAATTTGCCATCTTCGTCAAAAGCCCGCCAAGCTTGACCAATCGCAATCTGCTCTGGAATAACCCAAGCATGAACCCAACGCATAATCAGCCTCATTTCGTTCAGGGCATTGCTATTGGGTTGCCCTCCCAAAACACTGATTAACCCGGTTACTTTACCACTCAACTCTGTAAATCCCATCAAGTCTAGAGCGTTCTTAATCACACCACTGACGCTGCCGTGATATTCCGGTGTGGCTAGAATGAGCCCGTCCGCTGCGGTAACCACCTCTTGCAAGACATGAACGTCTGGGAAATCCGAATAGTCTTTGCCTCCATCACAAAAGGGTAGCTTCATCGTTCTTAAGATCCAGAATTTGAATGTCAGCGCCAAGGGCTTGAACCCGCTCAGCTGCCAGTTCTAGCGCCATCATGCTGTAGGAAGCGGTTCTGAGGCTACCGCCAATGCCAACAATTTTGGTCATGGGATTTTACTCACAGAGGATCACTCAGAGTCTAGCGAAACTGATACTGGGTTGGTTTGCCATACAGCGATAGCTTGAAATGTGCCCTCATCTCTCACTGGCTCATCTAAAGATATTGGCTTGGGGAAACATCAACAGCAAGCGAGGCGTGTTCGAGCCGCAAACAGAATGGCTATTGTTGTGGATCACCGACAGTAGGAGAGAAGGATGCGTTGATCTGAAAGAGACCGTCGCATCCTCAGGACATTGAGAGTAGAGGGAATCAATAGCGAATATCAGCGATCCTAAGGTCTTAGAGATTCAGTGTCAGTATTTCAGAATAGTCTACGGTGAAATAAAATCTCAATGAGAAGAACGTTTGGAATTACCATTCTGCTGACCATGCTTAGTTTTTCACATCAAACTGAGCTGATGGCGCTGCCAGAAGATTTAGTCAAAGAATCGGTTGTCTTGAGTAACACTTTGAGCGATGGATACGCGAGTTTTTATCCCGAACATTCTCAATTCGTTGAAATACCGGGTCATTCAGCGCAGGGATTCAAATCAGGCGTGGCAGTGCTGATGAGTATGGGCGGTTGGGCTGGCGGCAATACCAACAACCAATATGTTGCTGTGTATGCCATCAATGAAAAACTAAATTTGGGCAAAAGATATAAGAAGTATCGACTGGTATCCTTCAAACAAGTTGGCGGCAAGGGTGATCGATTGTTCACGACCATAAGCTCTGAAAACCAGGGTTTGGTTCTATCTGGTTTTGGCTATGGTGAAAAGGACAGCTTGTGCTGCCCCAGTCAACCCATTTCCTTAATGCTAACTATGAGCGATCGCGGCAATCTTGAGGAAGCAGCAAGTCTCAATGATCGCGAGCGGTAGGGAGTGAATCGTTTTCTTAATCAAGGAATGATCCATGCCAATCGAAACGGCCAAAGTGGGTTGAGGAATTCAAACATGACTAGAGCTAAGCAGGAAACTCCAGACTCAGGTGAGGTAAAGCGCCTATTCGCATTCGCCGCTAACGAGAGAATAGAATGAAAGAGCAATGGAAAGGAAGTCCTTGTGATGGTCTGGGTTCGAATAGTGACGGTGATCGGTATTCTCCTTAGTGGGGTTGCGATCCTGATCCAAAATCAAAGTCCGACATTGGCTTTAGTTTTTTTGGGGATGCGATCGCAGCCTTTACCCTTGGGACTCTGGATTGCTGGAGCGGTTGTGATTGGAGCCCTCTTGAGCTTAGGTCTATTTGCCATACTCTCCGCTGCTCCCCCCCGCAAATCTCGACGTCGCTCGTCTTCTCAGCAGTCTCCATTTAAGCAATCTGCTAAACCTAGGTTTGAACGGGACAGCTACCCCTCAGGCTATTCTGATTGGGATGAACCGGTTGCCACCGATTGGGTCCCTCAGCCGGAAGCCGACTCCTTTTTTGACGATGAGCCTGATTACTACGACGATCCAGTTGATTATCCGGAAGAGGAGGACTATGATGACCCAACCCCCCCTTGGGAAAAGCGGGACTCTGCCTATTCTTTTAGTTATCGCGATCCTGAATTTGCTAAACAGAGCAGCCAGCGAGAATCCGTTTTTGATGCAGAATATCGTGTGATCAATCCACCCCAACGCCCCGAAAGAGCCAATGACGACTGGGAGGATTTTGATGACCCATTTGAAGAAGACTAAATACCCTCACTGTCTCGGGTGATGCAGGGAAACCTTCCCCATATTCTGCTGGTTCTCGATCACCCAGAGCTGTCTCAACGCTTGTGTGGAGATTTTCTGGCTCAAGGATATGATGTCTCTGTCGCTCGTAAGGTAGAAGATGCGATCGCACAGCTCCAATCTCGACCGCCAGCGCTCATTATTATCGATCAGCAGATTTCGGAACAATCGGGTTTGCAACTCTGTCGTCAACTCAGAGCCGATGGCGCCACAATGCCCCTATTGCTCCTAACGACCACTGACGATCTCAACGACCGGATTGCCTGTTTAGAAGCGGGAGCAGATGATTATATCCTGAGCCCCTACCAAGGCGAGGTGTTGTTGCAACGTGTGCAACTATATCTTAAAACCGATTCTGCCTTGCCAGAGACTATCCTCAGTTTCCAAGATCTACGGTTAGATCTAGCGACTCGGAGTGCTCAACGAGGGGGCCGACAGATAGAGCTAACCATGAAAGAATTTGAGTTACTGAGATATCTGATGAAGCATCCTCGGGAAATATTAACGCGTGAGCAAATTTTGGATAATGTCTGGGGATTCGACTTTCGGGGAGAATCAAATGTCATTGAAGTCTACATCCGTTATTTACGTCTCAAGGTTCAAGTAGCCCCTGAAAAGCGTCTCATTCATACTGTTCGTGGAGTTGGATATGTCCTTCGAGAAGCCTAGTCAATACCAATTACTACATTTGTTTGGCTTAATTGCCGGGGTGCTGATGTTGGGGTGTCAACCCCTCAACCAAGCCACCAAAGCAACGACTTCGGTGCCTGAACCGTCAGTGGCAGTGGCAGTAACGTCTGGACAACGTCTACCGATTACTGCTCAAGCGCTCATCAAAGACCAAGTGGTGGAGCTAGAAGTGGCTCAAACCCGCCAACAGCAGGCTACGGGGTTAATGAGTCGAGAAAGTCTGGCAGATAATCGCGGTATGTTATTCCCGTTTAACCCTCCCCAATCCGTCAGTTTTTGGATGAAGAATGTCCTGATTGATTTAGATATGATTTTTCTGCGAGAGGGGAAAATTATTGCCATTCAGCATAATGCCCCCCCTTGCTCGTCCACCCCTTGTCCCACCTATGGCCCTGAGGGCGAAGTGATTGATCAGGTGATTGAACTGCGGGGGGGACGGGCTGCTGAATTAGGGATACAGGCAGGCGATCACATCACAATCCAAGCCATTTCTCCTGAATCATGAGTTTAGACAGAATAAGCCAAGAATCCGATGCTTTTTACTTGACGGTTGGCAATCCAGCTCGTCAGGATGATACAAGTATTGAGACTGAATTAACCATTTTTCATACCTAATATTTTTGCACCCACTTTTTTAGGTATAAACTCGTCTCTTTATTGCTGGTCTCTAAATCTTCTATGACATCCCCTATTATTCCTGTGTGTGAACCGTCTGGACTCCTTCCTTCTCCGCCTGAACATCGATTTCAGGCTGCGATTCATACCGGGGAATTTTTAGTAACCGCAGAGGTGATGCCGCCTAAAGGAGGTTCTGTCGAGCATATGCTGCAACAGGCTCTCCACCTGAAAGATTGGGTCCATGCGGTCAATATTACGGATGGCAGTCGAGCCGTTCTGAGGATGAGTTCTTTAGCGGTTGCAGCTATTCTACAGCAACAGGGCATCGAACCCATTTGTCAAATGGCCTGTCGCGATCGCAACCGGATTGCCCTTCAAGCCGATCTCATGGGAGCCCATGCCCTAGGAATCCACAATATCTTGGCGCTCACAGGAGATCCCATCAAGGCTGGAGACTTTCCCAAAGCGAAAGGAGTGTTTGATCTAGAGTCAGTGCGATTGCTGCACACTATCCGCCAGCTTAATAACGGCATCGATGCGAATGAAAAGCCTCTGCCTGATGGTCCGACACAGCTCTTCGCGGGGGCAGCCGTTGACCCTCAATTAGCGAGTTGGTCTGGTCTACAAAGCCGATTTGAGAAAAAAGTAATGGCAGGTGCCGAATTTTTCCAAAGTCAATTGATCGTTGATTTCGATCGCCTAGAAAAATTTATGACAGAAATTGCTGGTCCCGCAAATAAGCCTATTCTGGCGGGAATTTTTCTACTCAAATCGGCTAAAAATGCCCAATTTATTAATCGCTGTGTCCCTGGCGTCAACATTCCAGAGTCTATTATCAACCGTTTAGGCAACGCCGCAGATCCCTTGCAAGAAGGCATCGCGATTGCAGCTGAGCAGGTACAGCAGGCACGCCAACTGTGCCAGGGGGTTCACATGATGGCGGTTCGTCGGGAAGACTTAATTCCCCAGATTTTGGCGCGAGCGGGCGTTACCCCCTTAAGACAAACTTCAATGACCCTTTAAATCATTTTCCTACTTGGGTTCATACTCTGGGAACCCTTCTTTATAATGCCCATAGTAGGTCATGAATTGAATGGGCGGTCAGCATTTTCAGTACAAACAAAGCGAACGGATGCCCAGATTCTGGCGTTGCTAACTCTGGGGATGGCTTGGATTTTATTGATCGACTGCAGGAACTGGATACCAAAGGTTTCTGGCCATTCACAATCAGATCAGCGTGAGAAGATCTAGAGGAGCGGGTTGGAACCACAGCAATCGAGAGAACTGAAGAGTCTGCACAAGGGGTTTATTTTGCCAACAACAGTCCTGTGTAAAGGGCTGCTCCCACAATAAAAGACATAAAACAGCTCTCTTTTTCATCAGGGAGTTCTCGTTTGAGCACATTGAGAATAATGCTGCCTGCCAGAAATGACCAGACTACCAGCACCCCTGCCTTATCCAACATGGCAGTTTGTCCCAGAACCATACCCAAGATCACAGCGGCCACCAATAACCACCGGCCACGTTGGTTGTAGGAGATTTTGTGATGTTCATACAAATGATGATCAATGATGAAAAAGTGCAATGCCAGGGCGGTAAAGAAGAGGATGCATGTGTACAAGCTGTGGGAACCTAGATCTTGCAGTAAATATCCCAAAATTACATTGAGAACCGCAAAAGCACTGATGTGAATCCAAAAAATGACGGTGCTAGCATTATCAGTGCGATTTATCTCTCGATTTGTTTTCCGGGATTGTAGGACTAGGCTATCTAAGCCATAGAAAACTGCCAACCCCAACAAGGCCAGAAGATAAACATGATTCTCCAAATAGATCACTATGGGCAATTGTGCCTGTTCAATTTCTGCTTGGGCATGACTTAGTTCGGGGAAAATTTCTAAAAAGACAAAGCCAATGGAAACTCCACCTGCGAAGGAGAGCCACTTATGAGGAGGGATAAAGGCGGGGATAGTGAGTTTGGAGAAAAAGGCATGTATAGCGGCTAAGCCGATTGCTAGAAATATCCCTGGATTAACCATTTCGCTCTCTCTCAGAATATTTAAGTGATACCTTATTTCTTTCGCACCAACTTTACCATTCTGGATTGGGTGATGACCCTAGATTGGCGATCGAGTTGTCTAAACTGCCAAATACTTCCAGGTAAGATTGCCCCTAAAGTGCGATGTTCTTCGCTAGCCCTGGGCGAAGTTAGTGGGATCCTGGTCGCGGCGATGGCGCACGGGAATGGGAGTACCTTGACGGTTGCCTACGAGCGCGGCTGTCATCTCTAGGGATTCCTTGAGGCGCTTGGCCGCATAAATAGACATATCGCGAGGAACACTGATGCGATCGCGCAAATAGCGTAAGCCAATATCCGAACCAGACGGTGGCGTGCAAACCTCATCCGTGATCAGATGGGTGAGAGCACAACGTAAGGCTTCATCCAATAATTCATCCTCAGCAGGATTGACCTTAATAAGGTTGGCGTGATGTTTGATCATCCGATGCAATGCTTCAGCCCGAGAGGTGTCTGGCTCAGGATAAGTGACATCTGGCAATCCCTCCCAGGGGCCATTATCGACGCGGTTCATATTAACTTGGGTTTGAGGATCATCGTTCTTGTAGCAGCCGCCCATCTGCGGGGGTAAATCATGGGCATGGGTATGGAAGTCGCTTTGAGTCCCTCGGTAGGTGGGTCGACTCTCCATAGCATCAAACCAATCCGAAAAGCGAGGGTTCTCTTCCCGTAGCGAGTAGCCCTTGTAGTAGTACAGACTGGCGTTCATGCGCTCCACATAGGGGGTGAAAATCACATCCGCCGTGCCAAATTCCTCAAGAAAATAAGGCCCAGGTGTTCGGCTAAGAGACGCTTCAACATTTTCCACTACGCTGACAAATTGCTCCCGGTTACGCCGATCTTGTTGGGGGCGCGAGGGGTAGCACAGCCAGGTACACCACGCCCGAAACAGTAATCGTTCTAGCTGACGCAAGGGCATGACCGCTGGATCTTTCATACCTAACCCCAAGGGGCCATACTCTTTCTCTAAGGCAATCAAAATATCATCACTCTCGGTGATCACCCGACCATTCAGCTCTAGCGCGGGCAGCATCCCAGACGGAACAATGCGCTTATACCACCGCTCTTTTTCCCCATAGCAAAACATCGTCACTTTCTCGATCCGGTAAGGGATCTGCTTTTCTTCTAGCCATAGCCAAATTTTTTGACAATAGGGGCACCAGGCGTGGTTGTCCCGGAACAGGGTTACCCGTACATCGTCTTCGGTTTGGCCAAACAGACGCAGCCGGGCCTGAGCATTGGTAGGGCCATTAACGGGATCTAGCTGAAAATCAGTACGAGCAGCTAATTCAGTCCAACTGAGGGGAGTATTCATAGGGATCCTGGGAACACAAGGCAATCGGATTATAAAGGGTTCTGAGGGGAGTTTGCACAGGATTGCCATCTCATCTGAACAATTCAGATGTCTAAACTTTTGCAACAAGATAAAGCCACTCTATTGTGGGCTTGTCTAGAATATTAACGAACGTCCGTTCACTAAGCATGGGAACCCAAACTTTGGAGATTGTCCAATCCAAACGTCCTTCTCGTCGTGATGGGAAACAAGCCATCTTAGATGCGGCCCTTGAGTTGTTCACCCATCAAGGTTACGAAGAAACGTCAGTTGAGGATCTACGCAAAGCTGCAGGATTTAAGTCAAAGGCGAGTCTCTATGCTCATTTTGAAAGTAAAGAAGCGGTTGCTGAAGCATTATCTGTGCAAATTTTTAAGCTGACAGAGCGTCAAATTCTGATTGATTACGAGAGGGCAGGTACAGATCCGCTTGAGATTCTAATCGCAATCACCAAAGGTTTTATTCGATGGGGTCTTGAGCATCCCAAAGAGTATACCTTTCGGTTTATTCGGACCCAACAGAATCGATTGATTCAAGGCCAATATGACTATACGACCGATCAATTCTCAATTGCTTACAGCAAAATGTTGGATCTACTCCAATATTTACGCCAGCAATATCCTGTTCGTCAGATTGCAGATGAAGCCCTGATCAGCGTGACTCTGGGATTGGTGAGTCGATCCGTGATTGATCGGGAAGCATTTGGCAACATCAACCTTGAAGAGCAAGTTGATCAAGTTTTGGAACTCTGTATGGGGGTTTTTTTCTCTGAACCCATTCAGGTGATCTAACAAGGTATGGCATTGTCAAATTGATAAAACAATACTCTAGATCTGAATCGATCAGGGGAAGAATTCTTGAACCTTTTGATGAACGAACGTACAGTTTAAGGAAAAACTAATTGATGAGTGTTGTATTTCCCCACTGAGCAATGACCCATAGCCCGATGAATGCAGTTTTCTAATAACCCATCACTTTGGAGAATTAATAATAATGCCCCAAAATACCCCTACGCCATTAGGAGAAGTAATTCATCGGTTGATTCAATTGAGAGATTTATGTTCTAATCTGGCCCTATCAGTAGATGCTGGTTTAATTCCAGCTCAGATATCTGAGATCTGCGAAATTGGAGCTGAGGAATTACAGGATATTGGCCAGGAACTCAGTCGATATAACGCTTCTACCCAAAGTCAATAGACTGTTGAATATGATATGGATAACTTCAGCAAACCCATCCAACGATGATAACAGACCCAAGCCATCTAATCGTAACTCCCCCCTTGGACCCAGGATAACGGCCACTGCCTCGGTTAAGGTATCAATTCCCTTTTCCAGAGCGAGGCGAACTTGCTCATCATGCAGAATGGTTTTTGCCATGAGAATAATTCTCCTTACTCATCTACGACCGGTTAATAAATTCAGAAAAATGGTTGATTGATCAAGGGTTTAAGCAATGGTTGCCAGGATATCTTGCTCCCTGAGCAGAACATGGTTAACCCCATCAAGCTTGATTTCAGTCCCAGCGTATTTGGAATAGAGCACGCGATATCCAACGCTGCGCGTGAGCCATCTTCATCTGGTTGGCCTGGACCAACTGCCACCACTTCACCCATCTGTGGTTTCTTATGCCTCAGCAACCCAAACCAGAATGCGATCGCCAAGGGATTTCAAGGTTGTTGTTCCTAAGGTCAAAGTTGCCATTAAATATCCTCCAGATTCTGAAGACCAGAAACAGGTGAACGAAGTATGTGAATTATCAATATTGATTTGCAAAGAATGTGTCAATGGTCAGCGAATCGCTTTATCTTCAGCCTGATGAAGAGACTCAAACTGACCGGCCATTCGCACGGCATACCTTATCCGCTATGCCTTAGTACTCATCCTTTACAAGTGCTAATGTAGCCAATGGATTTCTAACTGAACAAGATCTGTTGTTGTAGAGTTTACCGAACCAACAAGATCGGATCGATCCCTCGTAACGCCGACGGATGTATCCCAATTTTCAATAGAGTTATTTCAAGTTCAGTAGCAAAAATTGAATAGCGCTAGAGGTCTATGCCTTACCCACAAGTCTTGAAAGTCAGACTATCGAGTACTTTCAATTATGAGCCAGCCTCCAAGTATCCGCGATGTCATGAAGCCT
>JANQPU010000063.1 GCA_028285315.1 Acaryochloris sp. IP29b_bin.176 | reverse complement strand
AACCTATCAAATGGACCCCGCGAATGCCCGCGAAGCCCTTAAGGAAGTGGCGTTAGATGTGAGCGAAGGCGCAGATCTAGTGATGGTGAAACCTGCCCTCGCCTACCTGGATATTATTAGCCAGATCAAGCAAGCCACCACCCTGCCTGTGGTGGCCTACAACGTCAGCGGTGAATACGCCATGATTAAAGCCGCCGCTGAACAGGGCTGGATTGATGAATCATCCGTGGTGCTGGAAACGTTGACCAGCATGAAACGAGCGGGAGCCGATTTAATTTTGACCTATTTTGCCAAACAAATGGCGTTGGCCTGGCCGTCATAATTGCCCTGCGTTTGTCCTTTTCTCAATCAATAGGAATGTTGCTATGACCCCCAACCATTCTCGTCCCTCCCGGTTACAACAGTGCCAACTCTCCATCGCTTTGCTTTCGGCACTGGCCCTGGGTAGCTGTGCCTCGTCTCCTTCAGGGGACCCCAGTTCTACTCAAGGGGACTCGAAGCTTCAGGTGACAACGACCTTTTTGCCCATTACCAACTTTACGAAAGCGGTAGCCGGTGATCGTGCCCAAGTGACGCAGCTTTTGCCAAACAATATTGGTCCCCATGACTACCAGGCAAAACCCGAGGATGTCCAGAAGCTGGCCAAGGCCGATGTTCTAGTCATGAACGGTCTAGAAATGGAAGCCTTTCTAGAGGACATGGTCAACAATGCAGGCAATAGTGAGTTAGCCATGGTTGACTCCAGTGAAGGCATTGCCGTTATCCCCAACGAAGAAGAGCATGGAGATGAGCATAAAGGCGAAAAACATGGGGATAAGCATGACCATAAGGACCATGCTGAAGGTGAGGAGCATGCTGAGGGGCATGACCATGCTGAAGGCGAGGATCATGACCATGGTGAGGACCATGCCGAAGGCGGCCATGACCATGACCATGGCGAAAATAATCCCCATATTTGGCTGGATCCAAAGCGAGCCATTCAGCAAGTTGAAAATATTCGAGATGGCTTGATTAAGGCGGACCCGGACGGGAAGTCTACCTATGAAGCCAATGCCGCTGCCTACATAGATGAATTGAAAAAACTCGATACGGAATTTACCGAGCAACTGAAGCCTTATGCGGGTAAAACCTTCGTCACCTATCATGATTTTGCAGACTACTTTGCCCGTAGCTATGACTTAAAGGTGGAGTATCTGGTCGGCATTCCGCACGAGAATGCCTCCCCCGAAGATGTAAAGCGAGTCATTAACGCAGCGAAATCCTCGAACTTAAAGACCCTTCTGTCTGAGCCTCAGGCTTCAGGCAACCCGTTTACAGCCCTGGCCCAGGATCTTAAGGTTCAGGTGGGCACGTTTGATCCCTTAGAAACTGGCGGAACGGATGCCCTTGAGGCAGATTATTATTTGACGACCATGCGGGCCAATCTTAAAAATCTGACCACCGCTTTTGGTAGCCAGCCTCAGGCTTGGATACCAGCACAGCCCAGACAAAAGACTATCGCGACCTTGCCCCAGTGGGTTCAGGTGAAATTCTAGGAGGTTAAAGCTTGCAAGAGGCCATTCTTCGGGTTTCAGGATTAACGGTTGTTCGTGACAAGCATGTTGCCGTGGAACAGGTATCGTTTGTCGTACAGCCGGGAACCAATGTAGCCATCGTTGGCCCCAATGGCGCGGGGAAGAGTAGTCTGATTCAAGCTGTTCTGGGGGTATTGCCGCGTCAAGTGGGCCAGGTGGAGGTACTGGGTCATACCCTGAGTCCCCAAGGACGCCTGCCAGGGAAGATTCGGGATGCGATCGCATACCTACCGCAAAACTTTAGTTTCGATCGCCGTATCCCCATGACCGTCGAAGAAGTGGTGGGCTTGGGCTGGCATACCCTCGGTCTCCAATGGCCCTGGACCGGGCACAGAGCTAGACAGGTTGCGGTTCGTCAAGCCTTAGCCCAAGTGGAAGGGCTACATTTGAGGTCCAAACGAATCAACGATCTATCGGGAGGGGAAACGAAACGAGTCCTGCTAGCCTATTGTTTGGTTAGGCCGCGTCGTCTGTTGATATTAGATGAGGCTCCTGCGGGTCTCGATCTACGGGCGGAAGCAGAATTCTACCAATTGCTCAACCAGCTCAAACAACAGCAAGGATGGGCGATTTTACAAGTCTCTCATGATCTGAATATGGTGCAACGCCAGTGTGATCATGTGTTGTGTATTAACCGCAAGTTACTCTGTGAAGGGGGTCCTGAAGTAGCCCTGTCAAGAGAAAGCTTGAGCACGGTCTATGGTCCCGAATTTGCCCGCTATCATCATTCTTGTGCATTCTAGGTTGCTGTCCCACCCATGTCTTTGATCAGCGAAATCACTCGAATTGCCGACTTATTTCAGTTCCCGTTTATGCAGCGGGCGGTGATCAGCGGCGTCCTCACTGGACTAGCAGGCGGGATGCTCGGCAGCTTCACGATTCTACGACAACTCTCATTTTTTAGCGATGCTCTAGGGCATTCTACACTGCTGGGTCTCAGTTTTGGAGTGCTGTTGGGTTGGAATCCCACAGCAATCGTCCTCCCTTTTGCGGTCTTATTTGCCTTGGGAGTGACCTATCTGCTGGAACGAACGCGGCTATGGACCGATGCACTGCTGAATATTGTCTACTCGTCCTCCTTGGCATTCGCTGTTGTGGTTCTCAGCTTCACGGGTACCTACAAGGGAGGGATTCATCAACTGTTATTTGGCGATATTTTAGCGGTGCAGACGGCTGATTTGCTTTTTTGTGGGGCCTTGCTGCTGGTCTGCACTCTGTATATGGGGCTGACATTTCGGACACAGATGCTAATCACCCTGAATGAGCCCCTTGCGATCGCACGCGGTGTATCCGTCTCATTCCATCGAACAACATTTATTGTGCTCCTGGCTCTGGTCGTGGGGATTTCAATTAAAGCGATCGGAGTACTCTTGATTAGCGCTTTTGTCGTGATTCCAGCCTGTGCTTCGCGATTGCTCTGTCGCCAGTTCAACCATCATGTTATGCTCTCGGCTTGCTTGGGGGCGATCAGTGCTGTATTGGGGATGCTGTTGTCAGCAGGGCTAAATTTACCATCGGGACCCAGCATTGTCATTGCACAATTAGGAATTTTTGTAGGGGCGATGATCTATCCTCAGCTTCATAAAGCAGTGATCAAGTGACGTGTCAACAATAAATTTTCGGATTGCTTTTTAGCCTCCTCAACTATAGACAAATCAAACGAGTCCATTATTAAATATCTCCTTAACTATTAAGGAAAGCACTTGCTATAAACATCCTCAGTAGAGAGCGCTTATAGCAAGTGAGGGAACAACTGAATAGTCTGGGGATTTAGAAAGAGAAAGTAGCTCTCACCAACCCTTGAATAATGTCATTTGGGTTACCGTTGCTGATGTTAAAGGGATTGGTAATCAGCATCACAGTCGGTGTAATTGTAATATTGTCGTTAACCGGGAATCGATAAAATGCCTCAAAGTTCGTTTGAGTGGAATAGTTAGGATCCGTCGTACTGACAATGAATGGTTGGCCTGCAGCAACAGCGAGAAGAGATCCCGGCACTAGTAGGTCATTGACACCAACGCCAGCCATCCAGGTTTGAATACTGCTGTTGTCGCCAACAGGAAGAACGTTTTGGAACAGATCATTGGTGACCCCGCCGTTGGTGAGTTGAGGGTCAATGGAAATTCCATACCGTCCGAAAATACCAAACTGTCCTAGGGTCAGCTCTACATTGGCACCAATAATGTTTTGGTCAACGTTGTAAGTCTCAGCATGGGTAAACTGAGCCCGGACCGCAAAGCTGTTTTGGTCCTCATCTCCAAAGTCCGTGGAATATTCTATTTCACCTGAAGCTTGGAACGGATCTCCAAATAAGCCTCCGTCATCGCCAGTGGCAGAAGCAGCATTTGCAGCAATGAAAAGACCGCGTACACTGAATGGCCCCCCATTCACA
>JANQPU010000054.1 GCA_028285315.1 Acaryochloris sp. IP29b_bin.176 | reverse complement strand
TAAATTCTCAACGGGTTTGAACGTATAGCCAAGGTTATATAACTCGACACCAGTACCAGATCCTGTATAGTCCACAACTCCTGGATCTCCAAGAGTTGTTCCGTCAGGTCCAGCATTTGCACCAACTACAGGTGGAACTGAGAAGGCATTATTGGCTGGATCTGCAATTCCTGTTGCTGAAAAGAAATCAGATCCACCATTACCCGTTTCCAAGGTTAGATCTAAAACATCATCACCACTAAAACTCGTCAGGAAAGACAGACGAACTCGGGAAATAGCACTGACCCGAGAATCAGCAATCGGATTATTGGCAATGACGGGAGTCCCTGTTCCTACCCCGCCTGGAGTAGGAATATTGTCACCTGGATTATCAATAAAATCTCCAAATTGGGCGGCCATAACCACCTCCCCTTGGAGTTTGGTTGTTGTGGAAAACTGCTGGGCTTCCACAGTGGCCACTCTAGCCTCTAGACCATCAACCCGACCACGTAAAGTTGCTAATTCAGCCGCAAATTCATCTTGAAGGGCTTTGAGGGCGTCTAAGTCTTCTTTAGTTGCGAATCGATTGCTGAGATTATCCAAGCAGGCATTCACGAGGGCAGCAGCTTCCCGACGAGACATGGCTCGGCTGGGGCGAAATGTACCATCTGGGTATCCCGCGACACAACCATAGCGCTCTACTAAAGATTGAATGGCTTGAAAAGCCCAGTCATCGGGTTGTACATCTGACAGTTGAGACACTGATGTGACTTGACCGACGGAATCAGCTTCCGTTTCAGCCATCAAATCTGAAACGGCTGGTGTATTATCAGCCAATAACAAAGACTCTAGCTGATGTTCCTGAGTACTGGTAGAAGATTCATTTGTGCTCTTTAGTTTATCTGGAGATAGGGTGCTCGCACTTGTCATGCTAGTGACCCATAACGCACTTGATAGGCCAACTGTGCTGGCTAGCAAATGAATATTTTTCATGTTCATCCTCACACACATTTAGTTGCAATAAGTTGGGTGACCTTTGGGTAGCTAGAAAATACACTAAACAATATCAGACAATGATTATCATTATCAATACTTTTGAGATTTACTACCACCTAGAACTTATTTACTTAGCACCAGTTCGGGTTAAGCCCATTTTTGAGACTCTTCTACGAAAGAATAGGGGTTTTAGCTTATCCCGAACTCAGGTTACTTATTTTTTGGACTAAAAAAGGGAATCCCGAAACCTGGGAATCCCTGAAATGGTATATATTTCGAGCTTTTAAAAAAAACGAGCATGGAGGGATTCGAACCCCCGACCCTCAGAACCGGAATCTGATGCTCTATCCACTGAGCTACATGCCCTCATTAAGGTAGATATATTGCAATCTACCCGTCAGTATAGCGTTTATGGGTTATTATCATAGCCACGAGAATTGAACCTTAGCCAAATCCCTTACTGCTATTGGCAGAAGAGGTCGTCAAGCAGTTTTCGATTTGCGATCGCAACTTGTCATGATCCAAATCTTGACCAATTAAGACGAGCTGGTTCTTGGGCGGCCCCTTCCAGTCCTCATCATCAAGAGAAAAACGCTTGCCGCTCAAGTGGAAGACATGGCGTTTCTCACTTTCATCAAACCAGAGAATCCCCTTCGCTCGGAATACATTCAAAGGAAGTTGTTCATCTAAGAAATGCTGGAACTTGCGAACTGAGAAAGGGTGATCGCTCTGAAACGATAGGGATGTAAACCCATCGTTGTCTAGGTGATGGGAGTGATGATCATGATCATGCTCGCAATGACCGTGATCGTGATCGCAATTGCTGTGATCGTGATGGTCGTGGTCATGGCTGTGGTCATGATGATCGTGGCTATGATCATCATGACCACCGTGTGTTTGATCTTCAGCAAAATACTTGTCAGACTCAAACAGTCCCACACTCAAAATCAGCGGCAAGGAAACTTGTGCCTTGGTGGTTCTGAGGATGCGGGCTCCTTCTCGCATCTCCCGAACCCGCACCTCTAGGAGATCTAGATCGGCTTCATCTACCAAATCGGCTTTATTGAGTAAAATAATATCGCCGTAAGCAATCTGGCTTTGGGCAGCTTCGCTGTTAAAGAGATCCAGACTAAAGTTTTCAGAATCCACTACTGTGACAATCGAATCTAGACGGGTGACGTCACGCAGATCAGTACCTAGAAATGTCAGGGCTACGGGCAATGGATCAGCTAAGCCCGTCGTTTCCACGACGAGGTAATCGATATTGTCAGATCGTTCTAGCACTTTATAAACTGCTTCCACCAAGTCATTATTGATAGTGCAGCAGATACAGCCATTGCTGAGCTCCACCATATCTTCGCCCGTGGTGATCAGGAGGTCATTATCAATGCCAATCTCACCAAACTCATTGACCAGAACAGCGGTTTTTAAACCTTCCTGATTGGAAAGAATGTGGTTTAACAGCGTCGTTTTGCCACTGCCCAAAAAGCCCGTGATAATCGTGACGGGTAAGCCCCGCTTATCAGCCGTCAAGGTCTGAGTGGGTTCGGAAGTTGTTGTGGTCATAATAATACTCAGAGATGAAGCCGCTGAAGAACATACTGAAGAGGGGTGCCCCTTCCCCATACTAAAGGATGGCACTCTGGGAAAGTACTAAATTATTCTAAACCTAAGGCTGTTTGGTTACTCGGTCTGGCACCACTACTACCGATTGCCAAACGGGCAGCAAGTCTGACTGTAAAACCTCTAGCCAAGTGGGCCAATATTGATCGATATGAGCAAGGGTGGCTTGTTTGATCTGGGCCAGTTGATCCGGGTCATGATACAGGGCTGCGATCGCAGCCGCCCAAGTCTCAGGCAAATCGTCTTCAATCACGATGCCATCTTCTCCAGAGGCTTGCACCGACTGATAGGCACCTCCATGACTAGAGATGATCACAGGCAACCCCGATGCCTTGGCCTCCACAATCACATTACCTATGGTTTCCGTTTGGGAGGGAAACACAAACAGATCGGCACTGGCAAAAATAGGGCCAAGCTGATTGTGGTCAATTGTTCCCGTCAAGGTGGCATGTCCTCCTAAAATTGCCTGCACGGCTTGATCACTGCTGCCTTGACCAACGACGAGGGCATGAACGGGTAGACCTTGGTCAACCAGAATCTTTACCGCTTGCGCAAACGTGAGGATATTTTTGCAGGCATCCAGTCGCCCCACAAACAACAGCAGGAATTTTCCGGGCGGTAGGTTGTAGGTTTGTTCTAGCCAGTTGCGATCGCGATGCTGAGGATTGAACAACGCTTTATCAATGCCTCGTCGCAAGTGGGAAATTTGAGACTTAGGTAAGACACCATTCACCATCCCAAAGTCTGAGGGTTGGGCTGTCAAGACATGGGCACAAGACTGCCAGTAGCGCTTTTGTCGAGTCACCATCCACTGCTTATACCGTCGTGGGATTTGTAGTTGTCTAGACAGTAGTTGATTCAACCATCCCTGTCCAAACAGTTTTTCTAGGGCTTGCTCGGTATAAATCCTGGAATATTCTGGCGTATCGGTATGAATGGAAGCGACTAGGGGTTTGCCTTGCTGTCGGCAATAGCGCAGAGCCGTCTTCCCAAACGTAAATTGAGGATGGGTAATATGGACAAGGTCCAGTGGGTCTAAATAGGGAATGAGAGCTGGATTATGGCCTGCAATATCCGTATGTCCTGGTACATCGGTCAGAAAGGGGAGTCGTTCTGTACTGAAGCGAGGTGGATGGAGGATGTAGCGAATATTACTGGCAAGTTCAATCGTTTCTTCCTGGTCCCCTAAGAAATGCAGGCTTAAGTCTAAATCGTTAGGTAGAGTAGTGGCGGCCTTAGCAAAAGATTCCCAGCATTTGACATGCCCACCTGCGGCTTGGTGCCATCTCAAATCTATAAAGACCCCAACCGAAACCATATCTAACCCTTTAACTGATCGTGATCACAGAATATCGAGAGGCTGTCCCTAATAATAGCTATCTGAAGACCCCCTCTGACTTGCTCACTGAGCAAATGGCTGATTACCTATCAGGAATGGAATAGAAGAACTAACTGATGGGGTTTTAAGGAGCAGGATTGCCATAATATCTATCTCCACTGGATAAATCAACTGCAGGCGATTCTGAACCGACGATCAAGATAGACGAGTTTTTGATACGCTATGGTTGCTTCAGTGATCTGAATGGCAGTTGAGGGATGAACCTCAATTGTTGTCCCTAACCCAAGAAACTTCGCTGTGGCTGCATCTGAAATGAGGAGTGAAACTGTGCAGAAAACCCTATTTTTGAGTCCCCCCTCCTTTGATGGATTTGATGGCGGTGCTGGGGCTCGATATCAGGCTAAACGGGAGATTACTTCGTTTTGGTATCCGACTTGGCTCGCTCAGCCAGCAGCATTAGTACCGGGAAGTAAGCTGATCGATGCGCCTCCCCATGAACAAACCGTTGAGGATGTGCTCAAGGTGGCCAAGGACTACGATTTGGTGATTATGCACACCAGCACCCCTTCTCTGGCCAACGATGTTAAATGTGCTGAAGCAATCAAGGCGCAAAAACCCGGCACTCAGGTTGGATTTATTGGGGCTCATGTGGCAGTCTTACCCGAAGAAACGCTGCGAGATAACCCCATTATTGATTTTGTCTGTCGCAACGAATTTGATTACACCTGCAAAGATGTGGCTGAAGGGAAGCCTTTATCAGAGATTAAAGGGCTCAGCTATCGCGATCCAGATCATCAAATTCAGCACAATCCCGAACGCGACCTAATCCACGATTGGGATGCCATGCCCAGCGTCCTTCCGGTCTATGCTCGCGACCTAGATATCAAAAAGTATTTTATTGGTTATCTTCTTCATCCCTACATCTCCTTTTACACTGGGCGCGGCTGTCCCGCTAAATGCTCCTTCTGTTTGTGGCCCCAAACCATTGGTGGCCATAATTACCGAGCCAAAAGCCCCGAGGCCGTGGGCAAAGAAATGGAGCAGGCTAAATACCTGTTCGGTGATACGGTCCGCGAGTATATGTTTGATGATGATACGTTCACGATTGATAAACCGCGTGCGATCGCCATTAGTGAATATCTCAAGCGCTTAAAACTCACCTGGAGCTGCAATGCTCGGGCCAACCTTGACTACGACACCCTTAAGCAGTTGCGAGACAATGGCTTGCGCTTGTTGTTAGTAGGCTTTGAGTCTGGGAATCAGCAAATTCTAGACGGCATCAACAAGGGCATCAAACTCGAAGTGGCCCGTAAGTTTATGGCCAACTGCCGCAAACTCGGCATTACTGTCCACGGCACCTTTATTATTGGTCTACCCAACGAAAGCCAGGAAACGATTGAAGAAACCATCCGGTTTGCCTGTGAAGTTAATCCCCATACGATTCAAGTGTCGATTGCAGCTCCCTATCCGGGAACAGCCCTTTACGCCCAGGCCAAAGAGAACAACTGGTTTAGCGATACCTCCTTAGTGGCAGATTCAGGGATTCAAACCTCAACCTTGGCCTATCCCAATCTTTCTGGTGCAGCCATTGAAGATGCTGTAGAGCGGATGTATCGCCGCTTCTACTTCCGGCCCCAAGCGATTATTCCGATTGTGGGTGAAATGCTAGGAGACCCTCAAATGCTAGTCCGCCGCCTACGAGAGGGGCGCGAGTTCTTCGCCTACCTGAAAGAGCGGCAAACTGAGGCAGCGGCTAAAGTCTAAGGAATTTTCATCAATGCTGCCAACTCCTGCTGTTTCGTTTCCAAGGAGGCGCTGGCGGTTATCCAGTTACAGACCATCCACTATTGTTGTTGGAATGATCAAAGACATCTTGAGTAAATTCGGGGGTTGTGCGAGTGATGATTAAGCTTGGCAGCAAAGACCATAAGCAACTGTTCTGTCGCAGCTTTTTAGATACCTATTTAGATTACGAGCCAGAAACTCTACCCTGGCCCGATCTCGAGCCAGTCTCCTTGGAGCGATTGCGAGGCATTCCCTTTTGGCGGGAAGCCCTCTTAACGGAAAGTGAAGCGGGGGTGATGGTGAGTGCCTTTGCTGAAACCATTACCGATCCACTGATTAAAGAAGCAGTTGCTCTCCAAGGTCGAGAAGAGCATCGCCATGCCCGCTTATTGCGGCATCTGATCGAGCGCTACGACATTGAAGTGTTCCCCCTACCCGAAATTACCGTTCCCGATCAGATCGAAACGGCTTTTACGGATTTTGGCTTTGGCGAATGTCTGGATTCTTACTTTGCTTTTGGCATGTTTGATTTAGCCCGCCAAGCCCAATACATGCCGGAAAGTGTGTTCAAAATTTTCGATCCAATTTTGGATGAAGAAGCCCGCCATATTGTCTTCTTCGTGAATTGGGTCACCTACCTGCACATCCAGCAGGGATGGAACGTGGAAGGACTGCGCAGTTTTAGAGCCCTCTGGCACTATGGCAAAGCCTTAAAAACCTTAATTCAAGCCTTTGGTAGCAGCGCTAACGAGCAAGAAGGCAAACCCTTTACAGCTTCCGAAGCAGGACATTTTATGGACGATTTGACGGCCACTCAGTTCTTCAAGACCTGCTTAGCTGCCAACCACCAACGCATGGAACGGTTTGACGAGCAGCTCTTGCAGCCCCTGTTAATGCCTCGGTTATCTAAACTCGCCTTGACCTGTCTGCGCCTATGGCCCAGCCGCGACCCAGTTCCGTCGGTACAGGGAGGCTAAGATGCCCAATTGGATTAAGGACAGACAAAAATGACTCGCCAACGATATGTAATTGTCAATGGTGATGATTTTGGGTTTTCCCATGGCGTCAACGAAGGCATCATTCAAGCCCATACCCAAGGCATACTCACCAGTACCAGTCTGATGGTGACCGGAGAGGCGTTCGAGGAGGCGGTTGACCTCGCTCAACAGCATCCGAGTTTGGCGATTGGCCTCCATTTGGTGTTGGGCTGCGGCAAAGCAGCACTCCCCCCCGAACAAATTCCCCATTTGGTGGATGAGCAGGGACGGTTTCCAGACAATCCAGCCCAAGCAGGTTGGCGATACTACTTCAATCAGTCCGCTCGACAAGAACTGCACCAAGAAATTGAAACCCAACTGCAGCGGTTTCTGGCGACAGGTCTGCTCCTTTCTCATGTGGATGGGCATTTACACCACCATGCCAACCCTGCCGTCCTTGATGTTCTAATGACCCTAGCGCCCAAATACGACATACCCGTTATTCGGCTTCCCCATGAAGAATTGAAGTATACGTTGAACGTCGATTCCCAGGGCTGGCTGGCAAAGGGATTGGGCTGGTCTGTATTTCGACTCTTGCGGCAACATGGAGAGCAGATGCTGTCAACCCAAGGGGTACGATATGCTGAGCGAGTCTATGGGCTATTACAATCAGGTTCTGTATCGGAGCCCTATTTATTGGGATTGATTCCGCAAATTCAGGCCAACTTAGTTGAGCTGTATGCTCATCCTGCGATCGCACATCCTGATGAACCCATTAATGGACCAGAAGGAGCTGGAGAGCGGGAACTGGCGGCGCTGCTCAGCCAGCCTGTGAAAGCGCAACTGCAAGCCAGTGGATTTCAACTCACCAATTATCCTGAACTCATCGCTGCGGCCGCATTTTGATCAATTTTCTGCTTATCGTCCTCCTCGTTTCCACCCAAGTTCTCGGTGATATATGGCTGAGTCGAGGGATGAAAGTGTTTGGTGAGGTCACGTCTTATCACCCCGACGCCCTCTGGCAGCTAGCGGGTTACTTATTCACCAGTCCTTGGATTGGATTAGGTGTGGTTACCCTAGTGGTGTCCATGCTCATTTATCTGGTTTCCCTAACCCGATTGGATATGAGCTTTGTGCTACCGATGCACGCCTTTAGCTATGTCCTCAATGCGCTAATGGCTTGGTTGATTTTGAAGGAACCTGTTTCTCTGAACCGCTGGTTAGCCGCAATTTTCATCTCACTGGGGGTGTTTATCGTTGGTTGGAGTAAGCATGTTGATGATCGTAAAGCGCAACTCGCACAAGAGACCGATCCGACAATGAAATCCTCATGGCTATTGCTCCTCCCCTTGAGTGTCTACTTACCCAAGATGTGGCTGGGGGTGTTGGTACTCGTGTTGGCTGACTGCACTGCGGATATTCTGATCGCCCGTGGGATCAAACAAATTGGTCAATTCTCTGCTCGTTCCCTCACCTCAATTTTACGATGGCTTAAGAGTGTGTTCGTCAATCCTGGGGTGCTGATTGGGGTGGTCAGTTATACCATCTCATTTTTGATGTTTATTTCGTTACTGAGTTGGGCGGATATCAGCTTGGTCCGCCCAGCCACTGGCTTAGGCTACATTATCAATCTCTGTGGCGCCCACTTTATTCTCAAGGAACAGATTTCTCCTGGACGTTTAGCTGGCATTATTGTCATTGGTTGGGGTGTGGGCATCATTTCTGTAACGGGTTAAGCCCCTGTTTTCAATGCTGGGTTTATGACTGCTTATCTTCCTTGGCTAATTTTTCCGTTCTGCTGCACGGCGGTGTTGTATTACTGCTATGCGATCTATGCTACAGTCGACTTTTTTCGCCAAGCCCATCCCGTTGCCCCTGATTTTCATCCTCCGGTCACCATACTCAAACCCCTCTGCGGAGCAGATGTTAATACTTATGAGAATTTAGCCTCGTTCTGTCAGCAGGATTATTCCCAGTATCAAGTTATTTTTAGTGTGCGCGAGGCCGCCGATCCAAGTCTTCCCATCGTGGAGAAGCTGATCAGGGCTTTCCCCGATGTGGATATTGAGTTAGTGGTTTGCGATCGCACCATTGGCACTAACCTCAAGGTAAGCAACCTCGCCAATGCCGTTGAGAAAGCCAAGCATAAGGTGATCGTGCTGGCAGACTGCGATATCCTCGTCCAACCCGATTATCTGCAACAAATTGTTCAGCCCTTGGCAAATCCCCAAGTCGGTGTAGTGACCTGTCTCTATACTTCCTGGACCAAGGGGTGGTTAGCAGGATTTGAAGCCTTGGGCATTGCCACCCGCAACCATGCCAATGTTTTTGCGGCTCATAAACTTGAAGGAATGCATTTTGCCTTTGGCTCGACCATTGTGATTCGCCAAGCAGCGCTGGAAACAATTGGTGGATTTGCAGCACTGGCTGATTACCTAGCCGATGATTTTCACTTGGGAAATTTGCCGACCCAGATCGGCTATCAGGTTGTGTTATCCCCTTGTATCGTGGAACATCAATTGACGACAACCGACCTATCTGAGTTTTTCCATCGCCAAGCGCGCTGGGCCAGATGTATTCGAGTAGAACGGTTTTGGGGGTATGTGGGGTTGCTGTTCACCTTTGGGACCACCAGTAGCTTGTTCTTTCTGTTGGCAACTCAGGGGTCAATGTGGGGATGGTCTGTTTTTGTCATTATGCTAGCAACCCGTTGGTTGATGACTTGGGTGATTGCGATTTACTACCTGCAAGACCGAGTGGCCCAGAAATTATGGTGGTTGGTCCCGATTCGAGATTTAGTCAATTTCGCGATTTGGTGTTATGGAATGGTGGGTACAACAGTAGAGTGGCGAGGATATCGATATAAGCTGCGTAAAAATGGCAAAATTTCCCCAATTGTTTCAGTTTGATAGCTCTCCTTAGCATGCGCAGTCATTGAGGGGAGCATTCTTCAGATAAAAACAAAACCCTGCTCATAGCCGAAACTAAGTAGGGCCTCCACGTTTAAGGGTAATCATCAATTGTAATTAAGCGTTGAGAAAAGCTTTAATCTTGACGAGTGACTTGGATATTAGCTTGAGCTGGATATTGAGCGTTTTGATTGGAATTAAAGACGTTAAAGGCCAAAACTAAGCAATATGCAAAAATTAGAGTTAATTCGATAGTGACTAGTTTCCAGACTTGCATATTTTCCCCCTAATACAGACAAGGTTGATCAAGATTCATTTAGGATAACGCAAATATAAAAAATAAAGATAATTAAATTCTTAAAAAGGCAATAATGTATCCGTTAATACATTTTTGGCCATTAAGAAACCTATGGTCTGAGTTGCTTCCACCCAGTTTTTGATTAGCAATAGAAAGTCATCCTATTAGCCTTTTTCTGGAGAATAAAACTTATTTAGGCTACTCAAATAATTCAGCAGTTACGGGTGAAGAAAGAATAAAATACTATCGCCTATTGTTGAGAATAGCTCTTTCGTAAACTTTTGGGGCGATATTTTTAATTTTGCTGAAGATATTAGTATTTACTCTTATTGGTTAGAAATAGTGTGCCCCTCTTGGATTTAGCAGTTTCAATCGTTAGAGTCAGGCTATACTAAGCACCAAAAAAGTTGAGAGGATTCGGTGTAGCCAACTGCTTTCAACCCGCTTACTCTTATCGAAGCCATAAGAGGCCATTTATAAAGTGAATCTTTAGGCAGTCAAACGACGTAGCATCACGCGAGTCATCACAGCATAGATCGTCGCTTCACTCATTTCTGGTCA
>JANQPU010000050.1 GCA_028285315.1 Acaryochloris sp. IP29b_bin.176 | reverse complement strand
ACCCCCGGTCGGATTATTTACAACAAAACCATCCAGGATTCATTGGCTAGCTAAGTTGGAGAAGCAGATTATGGCAGAGCATTCAACCCATTCCCACCGTGAGGCGACTCCACCCACCTTTTGCAATCGAATTGTTAATAAAGGGCAGCTGAAGTCACTGGTGCACTGGGCCTTTACTCACTATGGGACCGCCCGGACGGCCGAAATGGCTGACCATTTGAAGGATTTAGGATTCCGGTACGCCACTAAGGCTGGGGTGTCTATTAGTGTCGATGACCTTCAAGTTCCTCCCAGTAAGCGACAGCTCTTAGAGACTGCCGAAGAAGAGATTCGAGTGACTGAAGATCGGTATACCCGGGGTGAAATTACTGAAGTTGAGCGTTTCCAAAAGGTCATTGATACCTGGAATGGAACCAGTGAAGAACTAAAAGATGAAGTGGTTCGCCATTTTCGCTCCAATAACCCTCTCAATTCGGTGTATATGATGGCCTTCTCAGGGGCTAGGGGTAACCTGTCCCAGGTGCGTCAACTCGTCGGTATGCGGGGACTGATGGCGGATCCCCAAGGAGAAATCATCGATTTACCCATTAAGACCAACTTCCGGGAGGGCTTGACGGTTACGGAATACATTATTTCTTCTTATGGGGCTCGTAAGGGACTGGTTGATACCGCTCTGAGAACAGCCGATTCGGGGTATCTGACCCGCCGACTGGTGGACGTCTCCCAGGATGTGATCATTCGGGAGCTAGATTGTGGAACCCAGCGAGGGATTCCAGTCCGTAGTATGACCGATGGCGATCGCGTTTTGATTCCGTTAGCGGATCGGTTACTGGGTCGTGTTGTCTTAGAGGAAGTGGTTCATCCTGAGACGGGAGACGTTATTCTGGCAAAGAACGAGGCGGTCTCAGAGTCCATTGCCAAGGAGATTGCCAAGGCAGGGGTGGAAGAAGTCACAGTACGTTCCCCCTTAACCTGCGAAGCGGCTCGTTCCGTTTGTCAACATTGCTATGGCTGGAGTCTTGCCCATGCCCACCTCGTGGATACCGGCGAAGCAGTCGGTATTATTGCCGCTCAGTCGATTGGCGAACCTGGAACACAGCTCACCATGCGGACCTTCCACACGGGAGGGGTGTTTACTGGAGAAGTGGCCCGACAAATTCGGGCACCGTTCAACGGCAAAATCAAGTTTCCCAAAAAGATGCGGAGCCGTCCCTTCAGAACTCGTCATGGGGAAGATGCCCTTACCGCCGAAGTGAGTACCAGCTTAACCCTAGAAGGGGAAGGCAAAACCGAAACCTTCGAAATCACCCAAAACTCTACGCTCCTAGTCAAAGATGGCCAAGCTGTGAAAATGGGACAGATGTTGGCAGAAGTGGCAGCAGCCGGACGGAATGTTCGCAAAACCACTGAAAAAGCCACTAAAGACGTTGCCTCTGATCTAGCAGGAGAGGTCCAATTTTCTAATCTTGTTCCTGAAGAAAAACATGATCGGCAGGGAAACACGACTCGCATCGCCCCTCGTGGCGGTTTGATTTGGGTGCTCTCGGGTGAAGTATATAACCTACCTCCAGGTGCTGAGCCAATCGTCAAGAATGATGATTACATTGGTGAGGAAGATGTTTTAGCGGAGACCAAACTTGTCACCGAGCATGGTGGAGTGGTTCGTCTGCCTGAACAGGAAGAAGGTAAGGGGGGGCGAGAAGTTGAGATTATCACAGCTTCTGTTTTGCTAGACCAAGCCAAAGTCTGGCTAGAGAGTCATCAAGGCCGAGACCAATATGTCATTGAAGCCAAGCAAAAACAACGTTTTCTGCTGAAAGCGGCCCCAGGGACTAAAGTGGTCAACGGTCAAGTGGTTGCCGAGCTTATTGATGATCACTACCGCACCAAAACTGGTGGCATCCTTAAATATGCGGGTGTTGAAGTCACTAAAAAAGGAAAGGCCAAGCAAGGGTATGAGGTCACTCAGGGTGGCACATTGCTCTGGATTGCGGAAGAATCCCATGAAGTGAATAAAGATATTTCCTTACTGTTGGTCGAAGATGGCCAATATGTCGAAGCAGGCACAGAAGTTGTCAAAGATATCTTTTGTCAAAGCAATGGGGTCGTCGAAGTTACCCAGAAAAACGATATTTTGCGAGAAGTATTGGTCAAACCGGGGGATCTGCATTTAGTTGATGATCCAGAAGCCGTCAAGAATAAAGATCAGACCCTACTACATCCAGGAGAAGAGCTTTTATCTGGATTAAGCACGGATGAACTGCGATACATCGAATGCGTGACCACCCCAGAAGGGGACGCCGTCCTCCTGCGCCCCGTGACTGAGTTTCCCGTACCGGATCAACCGTCGGTCCCCTCTCAAGAATCGATTAATGAGGCGGGCCGCTCGATTTGCCTGAAGGCGGTCCAACGTCTCCCTTATAAAGATGGTGAGCGCGTCAAGTCGGTGGAAGGGGTGGATTTACTCCGTACTCAGTTGGTCTTGGAAATTGATACCGATGCGCCCCAAATTGCTGCTGACATCGAGATCTTACCGGATGAAAAGGATGAAGAAATCTCTCGTTTACAGCTGGTGATATTGGAAACGTTGGTCATTCGCCGGGATGTTTCTGCAGATCAAACCCAAGGGAGTACCAAAACCCGGTTGCTCGTTGAAGAGGGACAGCAAATTGATCCGGGTGCTGTGGTGGCTCGTACCGAAATCAAAGCTAAGCAAGGCGGTAAAGTCAGAGGGATTCGGAGTGGCACTGAAGCAACTCGCCGGATTTTGTTGATGACCGATGATGATCTCATCACGATTGAGATTCAGGGAAAAGCCGCTTCCGTCTCTGAGGGAGAACTCCTCAGAGCGGGGGACGAAGTGGCTCCAGGAGTGGCCGTCAATGAGTCTTGCCAGGTGATACAAGTGGAAGAGGGCAAGGTAACCTTACGAATTGCCCGTCCTTACCTGGTGTCGCCAGGGGCAGTCTTACAAATTGATGACCAAGATTTAGTGCAACGGGGTGATAACCTAGCGCTGTTGGTTTTTGAGCGAACCAAGACGGGAGACATTATTCAGGGTCTACCTCGAATTGAGGAGCTGTTAGAGGCCCGTAAGCCCAAGGAGATGTGTACCCTGGCACAGCGCTCGGGGACTTGTCAGGTCATTTATAACGATGATGACAGCATCGAAGTCAAAATCGTTGAGCAGGATGGGACTATTACCGACTATCCCATTGGACCTGGACAAAACCCAATCGTTTTGGATGGTCAGACGGTTGAGGCTGGTGAAGCGGTTACAGATGGTCCGATCAATCCCCACGATATTCTGGAAATTTACTTCCGCTTCCACCGAGAAACAAAAGGCGTTTATGAATCTGCGTTGATTAGCTTGCAGAAAGTCCAAACCTTCTTGGTGAATGGTGTACAGTCGGTATATCAATCGCAAGGGATTGATATTGCGGACAAGCACATCGAAGTGGTAGTTCGTCAGATGACCTCTAAGGTACGGATTGACGATGGTGGGGATACCACAATGCTGCCAGGAGAACTCATTGACCTATACCAAGTAGAACAGGTGAACGCGGCCATGTCGATTACCGGTGGGGCACCTGCAGAATATACGCCGGTATTATTGGGGATTACCAAGGCATCCTTGAATACCGATAGCTTTATCTCTGCTGCGAGTTTCCAAGAAACGACTCGGGTACTGACGGAAGCTGCGATTCAGGGTAAGTCTGATTGGCTACGAGGCTTGAAAGAGAACGTGATCATTGGCCGTTTGATTCCTGCAGGTACGGGGTTTAATTCCTATGATGACGGTGGTTTGGGGGAATCCGATCTCTCTTTTGAAGGGATGCCATTTACGGATGATGACGACGTCATTGATGACCGAACGGCTCGGAATTACAATATCGATGATGTAAAGCCCTTCTCTGGTAATAGTGATCGGCTAGTTTACGATCCCACTAAGCCTGGTGAACAACAGCGTTCTATACTAGGAATCGATCCGACTGCAGTAGGTGATGATACCCTGATTGACGATCAAGTCGCTGAGCAACTGAATGCTAGTCTTGAAGAGGATCAGTAATCTTTAAAGTCAGGGGCTCAAAGTGAGCCCCTGATTGTTTAGATTTGTGATCAACGTTCTGTGACCAGATCCTTGCACTAATCTTCTTGCAATCGAAGGGAAATTAGATAACCGCTATGCGGGCTAGAATTCGGGATACTGAGCTTTACTTCGATGTAGAAGGTTCAGAACTTGCGATCGCAACGTCTCACTTCCAACAAAAATCAATATTTTTCGTGATTCATGGTGGGCCAGGGGTGGACCATACCACCTGTCGACCTGTCCTATCCCCTTTGAGTGAAATCGCCCAGTTGATCTATTTCGATCATCGGGGTCATGGTCGCTCAGCACGGGGTAATCCTGAAACCTATACGCTGGAAAACAACGTTGAAGATATGGAGGCTCTACGTCAGTATTTGGGGCTAGAGCAAATTGGATTACTCGGGTTTTCCTATGGGGGAATGGTGGCGCTAACCTATGCTAGCCGTTACCCAAGTCATGTTTCTAAGTTAATCCCCGTTGTAACAGCTCCAGATTCCCGATTCTTGGCCTTGGCTCAGACTAAGCTTGCTCAGGAAGGAACACCGGAACAAAACGCCATTGCCCAATTGCTTTGGCAGGGGAAATTTGCATCTGAGCAACAACTTCAAGCGTATTTTCAGCTCTTAGGCCCCCTTTATTCTCTAACGTTTGATCCTGTGAAATCGATGGAGGTATGGCGTCGGGTCATTTTTAACCCAGATACCATTAATCAAGCCTTTGGTGGGTTTCTCAGAACCTATGATATTCGAGCACAACTTCCTTATATCAGTGCGCCAACCTTAGTAATTGGGGCTGAGCAAGACTGGATCTGCCCACCTCAATTTTCTAAAGAGATTGCTCAGGCCATTCCCAATGCCAAGTTGGAAATTGTTCCCAACTCGGGCCATTCAATTCGAGCAGATGCACCTCAAGCATTGCTCAAGCTGATCTCAGATTTTCTAGCTTAAAGCCCTATTTTTTCATCTGCCTAGCGTAATGAAAGAATGTTAGATACGGCTTAACTGGATAGCATCAGGTTTGGGGGCCTTGGTTTGGAGGGCATCATTCCCAACCCACATCCGTATGAGATGTCGTTTCTGTTCCGGTTCCTCCCAATCTAGATACTCTGTGCGATCGTGAACGACCAAATGATTATTCAGGAAGATCATGTCACCGGGTCGGAGTTGAAGCTCGTAAGTTATATTTTCCTGGTTTAGAGTCGCTTCAAATTGATCAAGCGCAAACATCTCCGCATCTGTCAGTGGCAATCCAACTTTGTTATGACCTGCCTCAATCCAATAGCGCATATACCGACAGGTTAAGCCCGGATACCAACGACCCCACTCAAATACAGGGAATGAATTGCGCAACCGATCGGCATGACTCCGGGTTCCGATCTCATCAACGATGATTTTGTCGCGAATAAAATCCTGACAGAGACGTCGTAATACCTCTGGCTGAGATCGGAGGAGGTGTTGATAGGCAGTGAGGGCATTGGCAAGACGGTTTACACCGCCTGTACGAGCCGTACGTAGACAAAATAACGATACAATTCCCGGCATAAGGTCCGCATCAGTGCTGTCTGTATGGTATCCAGGAGACGTACAGGTGCTAGAGAAGAGGACATTATCTTGGCGATGATCTTGGCCGAGATCGCACACATCATACAAAATCCCTCGTTTGTCCAACACCGTGCCCAGTGCATAACCCAGTTGCGAGAGCAAGAGTCGCCCCGCTGATTCTCCATAATCTGCCACATTAAATCCAGATAGCAACACAACGCCCGTTGTTCGGGTGAGATGATAGCGAATAATATTGGCCAAAAGATCAAGATTTTTAATTCTCATCCCCCTAGCTTCTGGAGATTGCCAGGTATATCCCCTTGCCTCTAGCCAGTGATTGAGAACTAAAACTGAGGACAATATCGAATCAGGAAGAGTGAGTTTCCAGTGAGGATTAGTTTCTAGGTCTTGCCTACCCCAAGTAGGCTGAGATTTGGCTTTGCTTGTTACCGAAAATAAGTCATCAATATGACCCGAGCGCGTTAGAAGTGACATAACGATGCAATGAGTATTGAATTGAGGTTTATATCTGGCCATTGAAGAGGAATGGCGTCTATATAACAGACACGAAATATTCTGCCTGTATGGGGTTAGAGCCTCATTGGGTGAGGCTCTAAGTCATTCAACAGTTCCCCACTCAGGAAACTGTAGTTAAGCTGCCCATACATGAGCCACGGCTTCGGAAGCGCGCTGAATCCCATTAAAGAATTTGAGACGAGCATCCATAGCTTGCTTGATAGCTCGATGTAAATAGATTGATTCTTCGACCGTCTTCAGTCGGGGCTCGATCAGAGCTTCTAAGTGAGCTGCATGATCATCATCAAGGTCAATATGCACTTCGAAAAAGATCAATGCTTCCGGTGAAAAAGGGGATGCGCCAACAATGCCTTGACGAATTTGAGTATACAGAGAATTAACAATCCCTTCGGACGCAAAGCAGACCGCTCCCAAGGCAGCCAAATAGCCATATTTATGGGGCAAGGCAAGATAGGTATCAATCATAGCCTGGGTTTCCGGCTCAGGGGGGGTCAGCAGCAATGTACCATCATCAATATCTAAAGAGCGGGTAAAGCGCCGGAATAATTCTGGATGAGCATGAGCCACATTTCCCTGCCCCATTTCATCTAAGAGATTATCCATAATGACCATCTGGGCACTCTCGTCAGGGCAACAGGACATAATACTGGCAAGGATACGATTAAACGCTTGTGAAAATTTGTACATCTGTACTGCTAAGACGCGTACCTCTGCCAAGGTTAGTTCTCCCGCACGGCACCGCTCTAGAAAGGGATGCTTCCATAGGGGGTGGTGTTCAGTAATTCTGCGAAAGGAATCCATTGAATAAGCAGTAATCGTTTTCATTTGTGCACCTCGATTGCCATATGTAGGGGAAAATCAACTAATGGTCCAAAAAAATCAGGATCAAGTTCGACATGTTCCGGTAAAACCCGCAATTCACGTACCGTTGGCATGCTAGAGAAACCAGCCATTTGCAAGGCATCAAAGAAATCCTGCAAGGTCTTATGAATGAGCTGGACCTCTAACCAAGAGCCATCGCGTTTCCAAATTCGTCCTGGACATTGCTGGTCACGTCCACTGAAGTAGTTGTTTCCGTCCACTTCGAAATAAAAGGGGAACTCCCCTTGGCGCATGTATGGAAAGGCAGGGTGGGGAATGCTAAATACAAATCGTCCCCCTGGTTCAAGCACTTGAAAGATCTCAGTCATGCAAGCCTGAGTTTGGGCTACGGTCAGGTAGTTAAATAAGAAGACAGCAACCACTAAATCAAACCGATCTTGGGTGTAATGACGGACGTCAGTTGCACATCCCACTTGATAGGTAATGCCCAGAGACTCTTGTTCCTCTTGAGCTTGAGCAGCTTCAATCATCCGTTGGGAAAGATCAATCCCTAAAACGGATGCAGCACCAAGATGCCGTAGCTTGCGGCTGCAATAGCCTTCACCACATCCCAGATCAAGAATTTTGTGTCCTTGAACGGGGGCACACATTTCCAAAATGGCGGGACGGGCTGTGAAATCAGATAGAGAACTAGGTCCACCGCGAACCCATCGAGCCGCTGTATCGTTGTACAGGGCTTGGGTGGCTTGTCTGTTGGCAGTAATCATGTATTCCTCTTTGGTTCTCAATGGGTTAACAACAAATACGAGAGGTTAGGTAAAACTGCTGATCAGCAAAAATATGGCATTAACGTGCGATCTGCTGTTACTACAGATAGAGATAAGAAGGAATGAGTGGACGGGTAAATGTACACTCCACTGTTTCGCTCATGTCTAGGATTAGTCATTAATCAATAACCGCCTAATGCTGTTGACTGTTAACTGAATTCTTTTAGAAAAAATATTTTTGTGTTTCTTTTGGTGTAGAAAACATTCTCTACCGAGTTTAACTACAGTAGAGTGAGCTACCTCAAATACTATTTGGCGAATAGATAGAAGATGACATTATCTATCTACTGGTATTCTTAAATACTTGCAGCCAAAAAAATGATTAGCAGCCTAAAATATTTTTTTCAAAAGAATTTTGTCTTGATTTTGCGTGAAAGCCGTATTGTTAAAAACTGATTTTATTTCTAACAACAAATCAGAGAATATTGGTTCCGTCAATGTGTTGCATCAGTGTAAATACTTAACTTCAATGTATGTAAGCTGATTTTATTTTTAACAGCAAATCAGAGAATATTAGCTCCGTCAATATAAAACATCAGTGTAACCACTTAACTTTAATGCATACAAACTGATTTGAATAAGGCTTTTTTGAGTGTTTACACTGATGCTTTATAGATAGATATTTGTTTTTTTAGTATTCAATTATTTATTGTTTTTAGATAATTTTATTAAAAAACCGATAATTTCAGATATTAATATTTAGTAAAAAATGAGTGAATCCTGAGCTTTTAATGTTTACAGCTTCATCACTTTATTCTTTTTCTCAGGAAATATTCTGTTTTCATCCATAGAGATACTCTGCTGAGGTTGCAATTATTCTCCTTATCAAGGATCCCAAAAGATTAGGACCATGATTAAGATTTTTCAGGAACTAAGAGGAAAGATATTTAAATGCTAAAAGATAAAAAATAGATAAAATACACGCTCCCATTTGGAATATGTTTTGTGGGATTGGGAACTATAGAGCTGTCAATCTTTAGACCGTTTGGGGGACTCTTAATGTATGGCCTAGTCAATAAAGCCATTGAAGAGATGGTGCGTAGTCATTTCAGTGATGAGATCTGGGAAGCAATCAAACAGAAAGCTGAGGTCAAAACAGAAGCTTTTGTCAGTATGGAGGGCTATCCCGATGAGGTGACCTATCGGCTGGTCGGTGCTGCTAGCGAGGTCTTGGAACTCTCTCCAGCAGAAGTCATGCATGCTTTTGGTAAATATTGGGTTCAGTTCACGGCTCAAGCAGGGTATGGGGAACTGATGGAGATGAACGGGGATGATTTACCTGAATTTCTAGAGAATTTGGATGATCTCCATGCCCGTGTGGGCGTGATGTTCCCCAAGCTTCAACCGCCATCCTTCGACTGTGACGAAGAAGATGAGGATGAGTTGACCTTGCACTATCACTCGGAAAGGGAAGGATTAGCCCCGATGGTCATGGGCTTAGTGGAAGGGCTAGGCGAACGTTTTGAAACCGAGGTAGATGTCAACCACACCCATAGCCGAGAGGAGGGCGCAGATCATGATCAGTTCACAGTTAAGTACAGAGTCAAGTGCCCCTTCCATTAATCCGTTTGAGCGGAGTCTGCCCCCAGACTGTTTTGCCAAGATTTTTCCCTTCCATTTTGTCTTCAATCGCAACTTGGAGATTCTACAAGCGGGGGAAGTGCTGCAGCGCATCTCTCCCGAGGGGTTAATTGGAGGGAAGCTGGATCAATTCTTTCAAATCCAACGTCCCAAAGTGGCCCTCGACTTTGATACCCTACTTAAACGCTCTAAGAAGCTGTTTTTGCTGGAAGCTCTGGTGCAGGGATTTCAGTTGAAAGGCCAGTTGATGCATGTTCAAGCCGAGGACGTGATGTTTTTCATCGGTTCCCTTTGGGTGACCGATCTCTCCCATCTCAAGAACTATGGGGTAAAACTGCAAGATTTTGCTACCCATGAACCCACGTCTGATTTCCTCTATCTCCTGCAAGCAAAGTCCACTGCCCTGGCTGATACCACTAAGCTGGCAGAAGAGTTGACGTCGAAGCAAGCGGAATTAGAGCAGACCTTGCAGATGGTTCAGGAAAAGAATGACAATTTGCAAACCGCCTTGAAACAACTGGAAGCCACGCAAGATCAGCTCATTCAGTCAGAAAAAATGGCAGCCCTGGGACAGTTAATTGCGGGAATTGCCCATGAAATCAATACTCCCTTAGGGGCTATTCGGTCTTCCGTAGAAAATATTGCTGATTTTTTGGAACGGAATCTAGATACACTTCCTAGCTTTTTCCAGAACTTAACCCAGGAGTGTAACCAATTTTTTGCAGATTTATTGCACTCGGCAAGCCAGGATAGGTTGATTCTGAGTAGTCGCGAAAAACGCAAGCTGAAACGGCGCAATATCCGGGTTCTAGAAGCAGAGGGGATTGATCAGCCAGATGATATGGCTGATACCCTTGCAGAACTGAATTGTCTAGAAGGCGTTGAAGCCTTTGTTCCACTCCTACAGTCTCCAGCAGGACGCCAGACCATACAAATGGCCTATCAGTTTTCCACCTTGCTGAATAGCACCAAGACCATTAAGACAGCCACCGATAAAGCCGCTAAAGTGGTCTTTGCCCTGAAGAGCTATTCGCACTTTGACCATACGGGTAGCAAATCAGAAACGAATTTGATCCATGATATCGAGACTGTGTTGACCCTCTACCAAAGCCAACTGAAGAACGGGGTAGAGGTGATTCGCAATTATGCCCCCATCCCTAAGGTCGCATGTTTCCAAGATGAACTCAGTCAGGTGTGGACCAATTTAATTCACAACGCCCTACAAGCGATGGACTATCAAGGGATATTAATACTGGACGTCAAACAACAGAATAATCAAGTCCAGGTCAACATTACGGATAGTGGCCAGGGGATACCAGCTGAGGTGATGCCCAAGATATTCCAGCCCTTCTTTACCACCAAACCGCCAGGAGAAGGAAGTGGATTGGGATTAGATATTGTCAACAAAATTGTGACTAAGCATGAGGGGGAAATATCAGTGGAGTCTAAGCCTGGAAAGACCCAATTTACAGTGTCTATCCCTCTGTCTTGACGCTGAAAAAAAAGGAGGAGCAGTCCCAATCGATCGTTTAGTAATGAGTAGATGTGATGGTTAAGCCCGTAGTTCTGTGTGTGGACGATGAGGAAGTTATTCTAGATAGTCTCAAAATACAGATTAAGAAAGAACTCAGTGACCTCTGTAATGTGGAGGCAGCCGTTAACGCCAACGAAGCACTAGAAATTGTGGAAGAACTTCATGAAGAGGGCGTCGAGGTGGTGTTGGTACTGTGTGATTGGCTGATGCCAGGGATGAGGGGGGACGAATTCTTTGTCAGACTCCATCAAGCTCATCCCCAGATCATCAAGATCATGCTATCAGGGCAGGCGGATCACTTGGCGATTGAACGGGCTAGGGATGAGGCAGATCTCCATCGCTTTATCCATAAGCCCTGGGACAAAGCTGAGCTAATTGCACTGCTGAAATCAAAATTGGAAGCGCTATGAGTAAGCCTTTTGTCCTCTGTGTTGATGATGAAGATACGGTTCTAGAGTCCCTCAAAATCGAGTTACGCAAATCCATCGGTCAGGACTGCACCATTGAAACGGCTCAGGGTGGGGAAGAAGCCCTAGAGATTGTGGATGAGTTGCTGGAAGATGAATACGAAGTGGCGGTGGTGATCTCCGACTACATTATGCCAGGCATGAAAGGGGATCAAGTTCTCCAGCTCATTCATGAGAAGTCTCCCCAGACGATCACGGTCATGCTGACAGGACAGGCAGATGTAGAGGCGATCGCAAATGCGGTGACCCATGCCGATCTCTATCGCTACATCGCTAAACCCTGGCAACCCGACGACTTAAAATTAACCATTACTGCTGCGGTTCAGAGTTATTTAACGGATCAGCAGCTAGCGGGGCAGAACCAAGCCTTGCAGTCGATGAACCAAACCCTTCAGCGGTTAACGACGGAGCAGGAACAAATTATTCAAGAACGAACCGCCGCCTTAAAAGCAGCCAATCAGACTCTGAATCTGCAAATCCAGCGGGTCCTGCTGGTTGAGCAGATTACCCAGAATATTCGCCGGAGCTTAGATACTCAACATATTTTCCAAACGACTGTGGATCAGTTGGGCCATACCCTAGAGGCCAATCGCTGTTTTATTCAAAGCTATTCAACCCAGACCTCAGCAGACTCTGAGATAGCGGAGTATTTAGATGAGGCGTATGCCTCATGCCTAGACTTAGAGATGGGCAATCATCCCTTGCTGGCGGAAATTTTTAGTCAGGATCACATCTGGGCTATCCCTGAGCTGGAGATGGCCCAGATGACCGAAGGCGAGATCCAGTTTTGCGAACAAGCCCAACTCAAGTCCCTGCTTGCTACCCGCACGTCTTATAAGGGACAGGCGAATGGGGTGATTGTGCTGCATCAGTGCGATCGCAACCGCCATTGGTCCGCAGCGGACATCGAACTGCTGGGGGCTGTGGCAGGCCAAGTGGGAATTGCCATTGCTCAAGCCCAGCTATTAGAACAAGAGCAACGACAGCGCCAGGCTTTGGAAGAGAATAATGCGGCTCTTGTGCAGGCGAAGCAAGACGCAGAGGCCGCCAACCAGGCTAAATCCCAATTTTTAGCCAATATGAGTCATGAATTGCGGACCCCGATGAATGCGGTTATTGGCATGACCGGTCTACTGCTCAATACCGACTTGGATCTGCAACAAACGGACTTCGTGGAAACCATTCGTAGTAGTGGGGATGCACTGCTGACCCTCATTAACGACATTTTGGATTTCTCCAAAATTGAAGCAGGCAAACTGGAATTTGAGAACCAACCCTTTGACCTGCGCATCTGCATCGAAGAGGCGCTGCGCATTGTCGCTCCCAGGGCCGTGGATAAATCCTTAGAGTTGGCGTACCTGATGAAACCCAATACCCCTGAGTGGGTGGTGGGGGATGTGACCCGGTTGCGACAAATTATCGTCAACTTGCTCACCAATGGCGTCAAGTTTACAGACACCGGAGAAGTGGTGGTCTATGTTCAGGATGTTACAGCAGATAGCTCCGACCCTGTCCAAGCAGATCGCCATATTCTGCAAATTGTGGTCAAAGACACTGGCATTGGTATTCCCACCGATCGCATGGATCGACTGTTCAAATCCTTTAGCCAAGTGGATACATCTACCACCCGTAAATATGGGGGAACGGGTTTAGGCTTAGCCATTTGTCATCGGCTTTGCGAAATGATGGGAGGCCGCATGTGGGTCGAAAGTGAAGTCGGCAGAGGATCTTCCTTTTACTTCACGATTTCAGTTCCCATAGCTGCCCCCGAACAGCGACCCGCCATTTCTCCAGCCCATCTAGATGGCAAACATCTGCTGATTGTAGATGACAATCCCACCAATTGTAAGATATTGGCCCTTCAAGCCCAGTCCTGGGGAATGACCAGTCAAGCGGTGCAGCAAGGTGCAGATGCCTTAGAGTTATTGACACCAGATCATCCGTTCGATCTGGCCGTCTTGGATATGCAAATGCCGGAAATGGATGGCTTAACCTTGGCTAGACAGATTAGGAAACGGTTGGCGGACTTTCCCTTAGTGATGTTGAGTTCTTTGGGCCAAGATGAGCTAATTCAGCAGCAGCAGAATATCAATTTTGCAGCTATCTTGAATAAACCGATTCAGCAGTCACGGCTTCATGATGTTCTGGCGAATGTTTTTGGTGAACCCGTAGACCCAGAAAAGCAGCAACAGCCTGAGCTTGAGCCCGTGAATCCTGACTCGTTGCGGATTTTGTTGGCAGAAGATGTTGCCGTGAATCAGAAAGTGGCGTTACTAATCCTGAAGCAATTGGGGTATAGCGCTGATGTAGCCAGCAATGGCCATGAAGTCCTGGTCGCCTTGAAACGCCAGCCCTATGACATTGTTCTGATGGATGTGCATATGCCGGAAATGGATGGTCTGACTGCAGCAGCAACCATTCAAAAGGAATGGGAATCGGCGGATCGCCCCCACATTATTGCCTTAACCGCCAATGCCATGCAGGGGGATCGCGAACGCTGCCTAGCGGTGGGGATGCAGGACTATGTGAGTAAACCCATTCGTACAGAAGAACTGAAAGCCGCTTTTGATCGGTATCTGGAGCATGCTCACATTAAGGTAATGGCCTAGTACCCTTGAGTATTAGTCTCCGAGCTATCACAAGCAATGGTCAGCCCAAGTAGCCGAAAACTGGATTAGATAGGTGAATCCTAGAAGACAGAGGATGAACGCCATCACTCACCTGGCAAAGATCTACCTCATACACTTTTTCAGCGCGACCCGCTTGATAAACCAGGGTTGTTCGCTGAATCATTTACATAAAAGGGTTTCTATCGATTCAATCAACAAGGGGGGAGTGAGAAATGGGTTTGTGAATATCTAATCGTATTTATCCCTCTTTTATCACTTTAGGCAGATAAGAAATAGACTATTCTCAGTTTCTATTTTTCTGATGAGTGATGTCAGCTTCAAGAAGTCCAGAACCAACCATTGGCTTTGTTGATGAGCACTGCCAACTATTTGCAAAGTTATTTCCCCAAGTCCGCAGTTATGAAGCCTTCAAGCATCTACATCTGGGGATGATTAGTGATATCAAACGTAAATCATTGCCCGCCATTGCCAGAGTTGTGGGCTTGGAGAATCATCAAAGCCTGCATCATTTTCTGATACCAAACTGTGCCTGCAAGCGTAATTCTCAAATCTGTGAAATCCTCTCCTAGCCTACTTTAGTCACTAATCAAAATTACACTCTTGGAGACTTA
>JANQPU010000047.1 GCA_028285315.1 Acaryochloris sp. IP29b_bin.176 | reverse complement strand
TCAGCAGTTTTCATGGACGGGAGAGAAATGAAGCACGGCCTCCTAGATTACCATCGGTTCTCGTTCAGATCCTATTTTTGCGACACAACCAGTCTAACTGATCGCTTGTATGAAGAAAGATATGAGATGGAATTAGTTTTAAGATTATTAGCTTTAGCTACTTCTAGTAAAGACGAATTAAGGAAAATTCCTGATGTTTCTGATTTTCTTACTGAGAAACTAAAATTTTTGCTGACTGTGATCTTGACTGGGGTAAAGAGAAAGAACACTTAGCGAAAACTTTTCGGATTATTAATTCAACATTATCTGATAATAGTTTTAAGAGGAATGAGAATGGCATATATAAAGGTGGATTCCAACTTACAATTTTTGAGGTATTAGCAACTGGAGTCTACTTATATTTAAAAGAAGGCTTAGATGAAGTAATATTGCCAAAACGAATTAGAGCCATATCACAGAATCTTAGCTCTGATGAAACGTTTTCAAGATATAGTGGTTCTGGTTCAAAGGCAAACTATAGATGGCCCAAATTTGTTCCTTTAGCAAAGAGGCTATTCTTAGATAATGATGAAGATTAAAAGCAAAGAAATGTTTTTGGATGCCATACAAACTGATAGGGCTTGGAGAAGAAAAGAGCTAACAAATATTCAAATTATTATTTATAAGTCTCGCAGTGCTTATACAAAAACGTTAATTAAGTTAGGAATACTTTTATTGTATTCACATTGGGAAGGTTATATTAAGAAGGTCTGTGAAGCTTTTTTCTGTTATTTAAATTTCAAGTCTATTAAGTATATTGATCTTCAACCTAACTTTAAGGCTATCGGAATTTTGAGCGAGATGACAGAGATTCTTTCTCATGGAAAGTTTGTACATCATCAAAAAGCTATGGATTTTATAAATGAAAATTTTGAGATGAAGAAATTTGAATATGACATAAAATCTGTTATCAGTTTACAGAGTAATTTAAATACTGAATTTCTATTATGTATATTGCAAATGATTGGTTTAGATAAGACTCACTTTATGAATAATAAGTATTTCATTGACAATAAGCTGTTAAAGTTCAGAAATGCCTTTGCCCATGGAGAAAATATTCAAGACAATCCTGAATATATTATTTACGTAGATGATTTTAATGATTTATGTAAAAGGGTAAATAATCTTATGGATCTCTTTGAGAATCAGGTAATTAACCATATTGAAACTGAAAGTTATAAAAACTCATGAAATTATGCTCATGTTCTTAAGAATTTAGTTTTTTTATATTTAAATAATTATTCTCGATAATGCCTGAGTCCCTTGACAATCAAACTATTAAGAAACAAGCGCTCGTCCTAGGATTTCACAAGGTAGGGATAGTTAGTGTTTTGCCATGGCAGGCTGAGCACCAAGCTTCAACAACCTGGTTACAACGGTGGTTAGATCAGGGATATCACGCCGATATGGCTTGGATGTTAGATCCACGACGACAAGACATTCGTAAGGTCATGCCCAACATTTCCTCTGTCATCTGTTTGGGCCTCAATTACTACACCCCTCACCAACGACCGTCAGGGCACGAGTATGCCAAGATCTCGCGCTATGGATGGGGGCGAGACTATCACCGCATTGTAGGTCGTCGTATAAAAGCTTTAGCACTTTGGATGCAGGCACAAGACCCGGAAATTCAAGTTCGCTATTATACCGATACTGGTCCTGTGCAGGACAAGGTTTGGGCCGAACGTGCAGGTATTGGTTGGATCGGCAAACATAGCAACTTAATCTCACGGAATTATGGGTCTTGGTTATTTTTGGGAGAGATCCTGACTAACTTGGAATTGGAACCTGATCTGCCCCATGCCCAGCATTGTGGTTCCTGTACCCGTTGCATTGCAGCCTGCCCCACAGATGCAATTCGTGAGCCCTTTGTCGTTGATGCCAATCGTTGTATTGCTTATCATACGATTGAAAATCGAGATGCTGAACTGCCGAATGGGATTGCGGAGAACCTGCAGGGCTGGGTAGCGGGTTGCGATATTTGCCAGGACGTTTGTCCCTGGAACCAACGATTTGCCCAAGAAACGGATATTCCTGATTTCCAGCCCTATCCTGAGAATGTTGCTCCCACCCTAAAAGAGCTAGCAACTCTTTCGATCGCAGAACGCGATCGCAGGTTTCGTGCCTCAGCCCTACGGCGAATTAAGCACAAAATGCTGCAACGGAACGCCACAGCCTCTCTCAAAGCCAATATTCGGCAGCAAGAAGGGGTTACTCAGCACCACCCGCACGAGCCGCCGCCGCTTCCTCAGGATGGATCCCCAAGCGAGTGAGATTAATCCGACCTCGGTTGTCTAGCTCGCGGATCTTCACCACCACTTCATCGCCAACCGAGACCTCATCTTCCACTTTGCCGACTCGGTAGTCTGCTAACTGGGAAATGTGAATCATGCCTTCTTTGCTGGGGGCAATTTCCACAAAGGCCCCAATCGGAATAATCCGAGTGACTTTACCCAGGAAGACATCCCCTGCAGCCAATTTGCGGGTCATCCCCGCAATAATTTGACGGGCCCGAGTCGCAGCCTTCTCATCCACCGCCGAAATCGTGACACGGCCATCATCTTCAATATCGATCTTGGCCCCCGTTTCCTCGGTAATGCCCTTAATGGTCTTACCGCCTGGACCAATGATCATACCAATCTGTTCAGGGTCGATCTTGATGGTCAGCAGACGAGGGGCGTATGGAGACATGGTCTCGCGAGGACTATCAAGGGTAGCCAGCATTTTATCCAAAATATGGAGACGTGCCGGTTTTGCTTGATGAATGGCATCTGCCACTACCTTCATGGGTAATCCCGTAATCTTCATATCCATCTGTAGAGCCGTAATACCATCGGAGGTACCGGCAACTTTAAAGTCCATATCTCCCAGAAAATCCTCAATCCCCTGAATATCAGTTAGGACTCTCACCTCATCCCCTTCTTTAATTAACCCCATTGCTGCTCCACTGACGGGCTTGGTTAAGGGAACCCCCGCATCCATAAGAGATAGAGTAGAGCCACAAACCGATCCCATTGAGGTTGATCCGTTAGAGGACAGAACTTCAGAGACGACCCGCAGCACATAAGGAAACTCCTCCTTACTGGGCAGTACGGGAAGTAAGGCTCTTTCAGCTAAAGCACCATGACCAATTTCGCGTCGACCTGGTGAGCGCATCGGCCGAGTTTCTCCTACAGAATAAGGAGGGAAATTGTAGTGATGTAAATAGCGTTTCTGGCTATCGGGATGAAGATCATCCATCTCTTGGGCATCGCCCGGTGTCCCTAAGGTGACGATCGATAAGACTTGCGTCAAGCCCCGATTGAACAGCCCAGTGCCATGCACCCGTTGAGGTAACACCCCGACTTGGCATGTAATGGGACGAACCTCATCTAGCTTGCGGCCATCCACCCGCACTTTTTCTTCAATAACTTGGCGACGCATCAAAGTTTTGGTGATGCTCTTAAAAACTTTGCCAACGGCTTTCGGATTTTCCACAGCGGCAATTTGCACAGGATCTGTTTCTGGCAGTTCCTCTATCGCTGCCGTCACGGATTCTTTAACCTCGTCTAAAGCAGCATCCCGGACATTCTTATCTTTTTCAAACCGAGCTAGAATCTCTTTTACAGGCTCAGTCACCCGCTCTTGGACAAAGTTTTCTAAGGTGGGGTCCGTTTCAGGAGCCTCTTCCTCTATCTGTTCAATCCCTAACTCAGCCATTAGCTCTTTTTGGGCCTTGATTAAATCGCAGACCACTTCATAACCGAAGTCAATGGCTTCAATCATGTCCTGTTCTGGAACTTGATTGGCCCCTGCCTCCACCATAATCACGCCATCAGGAGAGCCCGCGACAACCAAGTCAAGTTCTCCCCCAGAAATCTCTTCGTAGGTGGGATTAATGATAAAGTCATCCCCAATCAACCCGACACGAACCGCTGCCATCGGTCCTTGGAAAGGGATCTGAGCCAACAGGGTAGCGACGGAAGCCCCGGTTACCGCTAACACATCAGGAGGGACTTGCTCGTCCATAGAAACTGTCGTCGCCACAATTTGAATGTCATCCCGCAACCAATTTGGGAATAGTGGTCGCATGGGTCGGTCAATGAGACGGCAGGTTAAGGTCGCTTTCTCGGGGGGACGACCTTCTCGGCGTAGAAAGCCTCCCGGAACTCGACCCGCAGCATATAGCCTTTCTTCGTAATCCACGAGTAAGGGTAGAAAATCAATTCCTTCGCGCCCCGTTGATCGAGTCGCGGTGACCAGAACTGAAGTTTCTCCCGATTCAATCAATACACACCCACCTGCCTGCGGAGCGAAACGGCCTATGGTGAGCTTAATTTCCCGCCCGTCAACGGATACTGACTTAATAACTTCTGACATTAAGTGACTTGTCCTTACTGATTGTTTTGTCCTTTTTTTTCTGTGGCAATCCTAGCATTGATAGAGAACCGCTTGCTTTAGATAACCGGATCTAGGCCTGTTGTGTATTGATTCTCACCTGACCTTCAAAAGAGATATCCATATGACAAGTTCACCCTGTAGCATGGATAGAAGATAACTGCCTTGACTCATTGATCTTGAGTTCAGGGACGTCTTTTTATGCAAGTCCAATTGCTCCTAAATAATAATGATGCATCTTGGAAATAGGGGGCATGCAATCCCCACATCATTTTGATGCAAAGGTTGTTTCAACAGGGTCACCTAATGGGCGTGCTGAAAGGCAATTTAAACCTGTTTTATGTCAGGGTATCGACTGTTCATCTCCTAGGGAGTGTTAGCAACTAAACTATGGCGATCTTGCACGGTAGTTGGCGGCCTGCCTCAAGCCCAGGAGATGGATCTCAGCCAAGCTCTTCCTCCAAATCTGCAGATTGGCAACCCCTAAACGGAACGTTGTTCATTTGGGCTGAGACTTGGCGCAGTGCCACTGCCAAACAAAGCCATGTTTCCGAAGAGATTTCCTCCCATCCCTTAGCGATGGAAGCAAAGGAACTCAGTCAACTTCTGCAATCCTTGTATGAGTCTCGACAAGTTTCTTTTTCATCCTCTATACAATCGGTGATAGCGTCTCCTCCCAAACGTAAGAAAGTTCGATCTGCTAAACGGTCTCAGGATAGGATTGACACAGCGGAATGGGTAGCTCAAACGGTTATTGTGCCTGCATATGCCGATGGAGAACGGCTGATCCCGTTCCACTCCTCCTCTGTATTAGAGGGGGATGACCCCTATGAGCTTTACCCCTTTGAAGTGCAGGGAGTGGGGTTAGCCCCGAATCAAACCTTAGATTTCCTAGCCAGTTTACCCCTACATTCCAGTACCGATGAGGACTCTTTTTTAGGGCCAGAACTTCTATTTTGGTGCCATGCTGTCCGTTGGGCATTGGATTTACTAACCCGAGCAAAATTTATTCCCTCTATCCAGGTTCGACCTAACCAATCCTGTCACTTGTACTGGCGACCCTTACTTGATAGTGCGACGGATCGACAACGGTTTCAACAGTTTACGAAAGGCATGCCTCAGGCTTGCCAGTTTTATCAAGCAACTGTTTCCAAGGCACCAGCGGTGACATTACCGCTAAAGGCTGGGCATCTCCTCACTGATTTTTTAACTCATATTATTGATCGCCAAGCCCGCCGAGGTATCGATGATGAGCTGATCACTTCTATGCAAAAGGTGGGTATTTATCCGACCTTTGGACAATGGTTATCGGCCTTAGGTGTATCGGGCTCTGTGTTGAGTGATTTGCAAGAAAACTGTGGTATTTGGGTTGAGACGCTTAACCAGTGGTTACTCCCGATTGAGCAAAGTTTGCAAGAGCAGCAGTATCGTGCCTGCTTATACTTACAACCGCCTGGCGGTAATACCCACTGGAAAGTAGAGTATTTCCTCCAAGCTACTGATGACCCAGCGTTTCTGGTCACTGCAGAGGTCGTTTGGAATACCACTTCAGAACAATTGGACTATTTAGGCCGAACGATTGAGCGTCCCCAAGAAACCTTGTTGCAGGGGTTGGGATTGGCCTCCCGCGTTTACCCACTTTTAGAAGAAAGCTTACAGGGGGCTCGCCCCACGCAGTTGAACCTATCCCCAACCCAAGCTTATGACTTTATCAAAGCAGCGGCATGGCGGCTAGAAGATAGTGGGTTTGGGGTCATGCTCCCACCTAGTTTGTCAGACCAAAATGCCATGGCAAATCGACTGGGGCTACAAATCAAAGCGGCTGCTCAATCTCAGGCTAACAGCTCCATTGGCTTGGATAGTTTACTGAATTTTCAGTGGGAGTTAGCCATTGGGGGACAAACCCTCTCTAAATCTGAATTTGATCGGCTCGTGGCGCAGGAATCCCCTTTGGTGGAGATTAACGGTGAATGGGTTGAATTGAGACCCCAAGATGTGAAGGCAGCTCAAAATTTCTTTGCGTCCCGCCAAAATAAAACGGGGTTGTCTTTAGAAGATGCGCTACGTATTAGTACGGGCGATACCTTAACCATTGATAAATTGCCGGTCGTGAGTTTTGAAGCTTCAGGATCCTTGGAAGCGTTGCTGACCACACTGAATGGTAACCAAACCTTAACCGCAATTTCTGAACCCCCTGGATTTGAGGGGAGTTTACGCCCCTATCAAGCGAGAGGTGTGGGCTGGCTGACTTTTCTGGAGCAGTGGGGACTCGGTGCTTGTTTAGCAGATGATATGGGGTTGGGGAAAACAGTGCAGTTTATTGCCTATCTCTTACACCTAAAAAATGAAGGCCGATTAACAGGTCCGACTTTACTCATTTGCCCCACTTCTGTGTTGGGCAACTGGGAGCGAGAGGTGCATCGGTTCGGTCCGAAGTTGAAGGTGATGGTGCATCATGGCTCGGGTCGATCGCAAGGCAAAACCTTCCTTAAAAAAATCAAATCCCTGGATTTAGTGATTACCAGTTACCCTCTGGTCTATCGGGATGAAAAGACTTTATCGGCGTTAACCTGGCAGGGACTCGTCCTGGATGAGGCCCAAAACATCAAAAACTCCGAAGCTAGACAATCAAAAGCGGTCCGCAATCTGCAAGCTAAGGTTCGGATTGCCCTCACTGGTACTCCCTTAGAAAACCGCTTAACAGAACTCTGGTCTATTCTTGATTTTCTGAATCCAGGTTATCTAGGACCGAAGCCTTTTTTTCAACGGCGATTTGCAACTCCGATCGAGCGATACGGCGATACCGCATCGTTGACGACTTTGCGATCGCTCGTCCAACCTTTTATCCTGCGTCGCACCAAAACAGATCGCGACATCATCCAAGACTTACCTGAAAAGCAGGAAATGACTGTATTTTGTAGCTTAACACCCGAACAAGCTAAGCTCTATCAAACGACTGTTCAGGAATCGCTAGATGCCGTAGAAGCCGCCAAAGGGATTCAGCGCCGGGGAATTATCTTAGCCACCTTGGTCAAACTCAAGCAGATTTGCAATCATCCTGCCCAGTTTTTGCATGAGGAGACCTTAGATTTAGATCTACAGCGTTCTGGTAAGCTCAAGCGGTTACAAGAAATGCTGGAAGAATTACTAGACGAAGGCGATCGGGCTCTGATCTTTACCCAGTTCGCAGAGCTAGGTAAACTGCTCCAGCAATATTTGCAAGCTAAGCTGCAGCGTGAGACATTACTTCTCTATGGTGGGAGCAGCAAAAAACAGCGGGAATCGATGATTGACCGCTTTCAACATGATCCCCAAGGACCTCGTATTTTTATTCTGTCCTTAAAAGCAGGCGGTGTTGGTCTTAACCTAACTCGCGCCAATCATGTCTTTCATTTCGATCGGTGGTGGAACCCTGCTGTAGAGAATCAGGCTACAGATCGGGTCTTCCGGATTGGTCAAACTCGCAATGTCCAAGTGCACAAATTTGTCTGTACGGGCACCCTAGAAGAGCGCATCCATGAACAGCTCGAAAGTAAAAAAGCGCTGGCAGAGCAGGTGGTTGGAGCAGGAGAAAATTGGTTAACGGAACTCGATACGGATCAACTCCGTAATTTACTGTTATTGGATCGAAATGCCGTTATTGACGAAGAAGGAGCGTAAATCCCTCCACCAAATAGGCAGTGATGCAACGTCCATCAGAAATATTTCCTGATTTATGTTTTCTTTCAAGCTAAACACAACACTAGAAACCCCTAACTGGAATGCGTTTCCTGAGTTTGTTCGTGAATCACTTCACTCCAGTTGTCATCTTTGATCGCAGACTCCAAATGCTGACGACGTTCTGCTTCACTTTGGGGCTGAGAACCCCCTGCTGTAGCTACGCCTAGAGCCATTGCCTTCTGCAATTTCACCTTCTTTTCTTCATAGGCTTGCCGTTCTTGAGCCGACATAGCTTGGATGGCCGCATCTTTAACCGACCCAGCCCATTTACCGTCCCCAGTATTTCCGGGCGGGGAACTAGGGAAGGCTGCTATCCACTGATCCCGTAGCTGCTCCATTTCAGCCCTTTTGGGAAATTTGAAGGGTTGAACTTTTACTTGGGCACAGATATCCTCACCCTGCTGAGTGATGTGGCTTTTCAAAGATAGGGAGACATTGCGGGAATAGTTTACATATTGAGGCTTGCCTGCCTGATCAAAGACTGCATAGACTCCTGCGACCTTGGTATCTCCTAACGATTCAAACCAAGCAGCGATAGGAATAGGGGCTTCAGTAGCTTGCTCCGTCGTTGGAGCGTTAGAAGTGTCTGCCGTATGCTCATCATCAGAACTGTAGAGAAAGTCATGCAGCCCTCGATGGGCTTGCGGTACATTCTGATGCTCGATCGCATTCGGATTTTCGATACCCACAGGTTTACCTCCCTTGCCGACATGCCCTTATTATCAGTCATCGTGATCCCCTCGCCAGAAAATTTAGCCAAACTTGTCACAGCTGGGTCACCTCACCCGTCTCCTGTTTAGACACCTATTTTGGAGAGATTCCATGACTCAGCGATTTGATATTAGTCAATCTGATCCGCAAGCCTATCAAGCTATGTTGGGATTGGAAATGTATATTCACAAGTCTGGCTTGAAACCACAATTGCTGCACCTGATCAAAACAAGGGCTTCTCAGATTAACGGCTGTGCCTTTTGCATTGATATGCATACCAAAGAAGCCAGAGCCGATGGGGAATCGGAGCAACGGCTCTATGCTCTAAATGCTTGGGCGGAAACGCCCTTTTTCACACCTGCGGAACAGGCTGCCCTAGCCTTAACTGAAGTGGTAACTCGGGTTTCGGAGCAAGCGGTTCCCGATGCGGTCTACGCTGAAGCTTGCCAACATTTCTCTGAAGCAGAAGTGACACAGCTCTTGATGGCCATCGTCACGATCAATGGTTGGAATCGGCTAGCGATCGCATCCCAAGTCCTACCCGGTAGCAACACCGTTCCAGTTGCCGATTGAGCATCATGAGTAATCGAGCAACCCAAATTACCATAGTGGTGATCGCCCATACTGTGATTAGTGCTCTACATGGCCTGGCCCATCTTCTAATTCCGGTACCTATCTCGGTCCTACAGGTCCTGTTTATTGCTGGAGTGATTACAGCGCTGCCGATCATTGCCGTGATTTTGATCTGGAGACAGCGGGTTATATGGGCTGCAACGGTGCTGTTAGTATCGATGGCAGGGTCCCTGCTCTTTGGTCTATACAACCACTTTGCCGTTGTCAGTCCAGATCATATCTCTCAGATCCCTTCGACTAGTTTGGGAACTCTATTTCAGGCTACGGCAATCCTGCTGGCCGTTTCAGAAGGAATTGGTATTGGAGTCAGTTTATGGGCACTCAACCCTCGGCAGCCTCTCATTCCCTAACGGATGAATTTTTAGAGTATCGGTCGCTTTTATTTGCGATCGCATATCGGATGCTGGGCACCGTCATGGATGCCGAGGATATGGTGCAGGATACGTTTCTCAAATGGCAGACCGTATCAAAATCTCAGGTGCGGTCTGTGAAAAGCTATCTCACTACCATTATCACCCGGTTGTGTATCGATCGATTGCGATCCGCTCAAGTCCAGCGAGAGCAATATATTGGTCCTTGGTTGCCGGAACCGATTGTCACCGATCTTTCCGCCGATCCCAACTATCGGGTTGAACTGGCTGACTCCTTAACGATGGCCTTTTTGGTGATGCTGGAGCGACTCTCGCCAGTTGAGAGAGCCGTTTTTCTATTACGAGAGATCTTTGACTATGGCTACGACGAAATTGGGCTTATCGTTGAGAAAAGTGCGGTGAACTGTCGTCAAATTGCTCGCCGAGCCCGTCAACAGGCAACGAAACCGCGATCGCGATTTTCGTCTTCACCCGAACAGCATCAACAACTGACATTGAAGTTCATGCAGGCTTGTCAACAGGGTGAAATGGAGGGGCTGGTGAAATTTCTAGCGGATGATATTACCCTCTGGTCTGATGGGGGAGGACAAGTTACGGCGGCCCTCAAGCCCATTCAAGGAGCAGCAAAAGTGAGTGGATTCCTGCGCGCCATCCATCGACAGCAGAGCAAATTGGGGCACACCCCAGATCTCACTTTAGTCCAAGTGAATGGTCAATTAGGTATTCAGTTTTCAACCTCAAATAAAGTTGAGACGCTTGCCATCTTGGAGACGATGAATTCTTGCATACTATCTATCTTTTTTGTTAGAAATCCTAATAAGCTGACATTAAAGGAAACTTATTAGCTAGTTTTTGAAGTTGCAAAAATGCACAGTTCAAGCCCCAAGATGTCTACAGTTTTCCCCCATCATAAATCAACCATATGAAATATTATTTTTCTACTGCCAGGAAATATTCTGGTGTATGGTTTGTGGCACCCTACTGATTAAAATAATCTGTATAATGATCACAGAGTTAAGTATTGACATCAGTTTTAGAAAAGTCTTAGGTATAGAATGTGGCTGATTTTCATATCAAAGCCTTAGAGTTAGCAAGGGCTGGAAAATGGGATAAAGCACACGATTTGGTGCAGTATCAATCTGATCCAAAATCCTGTCTCATTCATGGTTATTTGCATCGAGTAGAAGGGGATCTTGGTAATGCCAGATACTGGTATCGACGTGCTGGTGAAGGTATGCCAGATAATACTCTAGCTGAGGAGCTAAGGTGCTTGTATAAGGTTATTCAAGCTAAAAGGGAAGTTCAAAAATTCTGATCCCTAGATTTTATGCAAGTCCCATTTCAAAAAATAGTTTCCGGTGGGCAAACCGGAGCGGATCAGTTCGCATTGGACTGGGCTATTTCTATGGGCATCGAATATGGAGGTTGGTGTCCCCAAGGACGACGAGCAGAAGCTGGGCGCATTCCAGCTCACTACCACTTAAGAGAAACGCCTTCTTCGGACTATGCCCTACGCACAGAATGGAATATCCGAGATACTGATGCCACCGCTATCTTTTCTCTGTCATCGGTGATCAGCGGTGGAACGCTCTTGACCCGACAATTAGCCATTCGAGCCCAAAAATCTTGGGTACATATCCATGCTGAAATGGGGATACAGATTGCAGCTATTGCTCTCTATGATTTTGTCAGCTCAACATCGATAAGAGTCCTGAATGTGGCAGGCCCTCGTCAGTCTGAAGAGCCAACCATTGGAGCTTTCTTGACTCAGGTCATGACCATGGCCTTTGCTGTTGATTAGGCTCTTGCGCTAAACCGAATACTTATGCATCATGTCCATGTCACTATTGTGATTCAATCCGATTTACAAACGGTTTTCCAAGCGGTATCTGACCATGAGTGGTTTCTCAATAATTCTGATCTAAAGTGTCAGCTGATTCAGCAAGGGCAAGTTCAAATGAATGGCTGTGGTGCAATTCGAGAAGTCAAGTTATCATGGGCTACCTTCCGAGAAGAAATGACAGTTTTTCAACCTCCCAATCATTTTGAGTATAGAATTCGGTCTTTCTTAAACGCCCGTGGAGAACCTGGTTCCCTCCAACATGACCGAGGCTGGTTGGACTTCACACCGGAACCAACGGGAACACGAATAAACTGGCACTATCGATTTGAAATTCCTATGCCAATTGGGCAAAACATAGTCGAATTGTTGGCGGGGTTGCGTACCAAGAGAGCCTTTTGGAGACTCTTACGGCAAGCCAAAGATAGGCTTGAGCGTACTCAAGTGGAAAGTATTCAATCTCAAGTCCATCAACAAAGTTCTCGATAAAGCCTGCGCCTCAGGGTAAAGAGGCTGCGCAGTCAACAGCTAGGTTGACTGCTGATATGCAGACAGAAGCCGCCATTTCATTATTCTCTAGCGGGCGGTCAGTCTGCCTCTCGGTAGCCAGCTGAGTTTCTGGTGACCTTATGGGTGCAACTGGGATGACTTGTGACGGACACTGATTGGCGATCTCGACGAGCCTGTTCTGCTCATGCAGCCCTGGAAAATCGCTTTCTTTATTCAAACTTGAAAGCCCCAAAGCCCAATGGAATTGGGGCTTGCACAGATTCAGGATCAGCGGACTAATCAGATGCTTTGGCTATTAAAATCACCTTGGTTACAAAGGAGTAAGCCTTCCAACGCTTGTCTTCAGCCCGCACTAGTCTTTAGTGAGGAGGTTATAGCAAAAAAGTCGAAGAAAACTGCTTAGAACAATTAAGAAGCAGCCGCTTCTGGGGCACCTTCCCAAGGATCTTCCACAAACGTGACTTTAGAAGGATCTGTTTCTTGGATGAGCTTCAATTCCATTAATTCTTCGATTAATTCAACCAAAGTTTCTAGTGAATTATTGGCTTTAATTAAGAGTTGTTGAAACGTTGCATTGCCCTGCTGTTGGGCAATGAATTGAAGAAGTTGAAGGGCAGGTTCACTCACATCCTGATGGACTGAGTAGCGAATGTGGGTAAGTGAGGAAAGTTTGCTCCGGGGCATGCTAATCTCCAATGATCATCTGCTAGGGACTCTTTTATGCCATCGCTGAAAACGGCATTCTCTACCCTTAGGATGCCCAAAAGTAATAGTAATGACAAAGTCAAAAAGAAGATTGATTGGAGAGGAAAAGTCAAGCTAATGAGCATCAAAATCTCAGCTGCTTGAATATTTAAGTTGTGTCGTATTCTCAGTGAGCCCAATACCTTAACCTCTAGAACATTCCATAGGTGATCTACCTATCAGAACTATTTCGTTTATGATGGGTAGGTCTTCTGTTGCTGGTGAGTTGGGTCAATCCGTCGCCACAAGCTGGCCCAGACTTCCACCCCTGCGTCCTGGGTATAGCCTACCCATGTTTTGTTGTCTGATTTGATGTGATGCCGTCAAATCTGGTTTTTTCATTTTTTCTTCTATGCCACCCTCTACCCTGTCTCGGTTTGCTGATCTTGCGATCGCACCCCCGCTACTGCAAGCCGTTGAAGAAGTCGGCTATGAAGCCCCCTCGCCCATTCAAGCTCAGAGTATTCCCCCCCTGTTGGCTGGTCGGGACTTGCTCGGTCAGGCTCAGACTGGAACGGGCAAAACGGCAGCCTTTGCTCTACCGCTACTCAGCCAACTCGACCTCTCCCAAGCCCATCCTCAAATTTTGGTCCTAACGCCCACTCGAGAACTCGCGATTCAGGTGGCCGAAGCGATGCAAACCTATGCCCGCCATCTGCCTGGATTTCATATTGCCACCCTATACGGGGGACAGAATATCAGCACCCAACTGCGGCAGCTCCGTCGCGGCGTTCATGCTGTTGTCGGGACACCCGGACGCCTGATTGATCACTTACTCCGAGGCACCCTGAAGCTAGATAATCTAGCCACCGTCGTTCTTGATGAAGCTGATGAAATGCTACGCATGGGCTTTATCGAAGATGTCGAGAAAATCCTCGACGAAACCCCTGATGGACGACAGGTTGCCTTATTCTCCGCCACCATGCCTACTGCCATTCGGCGAGTGGCTCAGCGACACCTCAATAACCCCGTCGAGATCAAAATTAAGTCGAAAACAGCAACGGTTTCGACGGTGACTCAGCGCTATTGGCAAGTCCGAGGTCTGAGTAAGTTGGATGCCCTGACTCGGATTCTAGAAGTGGAAGACTTTGAAGCCATGCTGGTCTTTGTCCGCACCAAAGTTATGGCCGCAGAATTGGCTGAGAAGCTAGAGGCCAGAGGCTATTCCAGCGCTGTCCTGAGTGGGGATATTAGTCAGGCCCTGCGAGAAAAAACTATTGAACGGATCAAAACTGGTCGCTTGGACATTATCGTGGCTACGGACGTAGCGGCTCGGGGGTTGGATGTCGAGCGGATCAGCCATGTGATCAATTATGACATTCCTTACGATACGGAAACCTATGTCCACCGCATTGGTCGGACGGGGCGCGCGGGTCGCCAAGGAGATGCCATTCTATTTGTGTCTTCGCGGGAAAAGCGGATGCTGCGATCCATTGAGCAGGCGACTCGCCAGCCCATTCAGCCCATGCAAATTCCCAGTCATGCGGATATCGCCGATCGGCGGATTGTCCAGTTCAAACAGCTGATTACTGACACGTTAGAAGATCAAGATCTCGGATTCTTTGAGGATCTAATCTCCAATTGTCAGCAGGAACAAGACTTGAATCTGCGGGAAATCGCTGCGTCCCTGGCCTATTTAGTGCAAAAAGATAAGCCGCTGGTGCCACCGGAAGAAGATTTATCAGCCGACGGGGGCCACGCCGTTCAAACTAGTAGCTGGGCTGCTGATTTGGGCAAGCCCTCTCATCAACAGATGCAGCTATTCCGTATTGAGGTGGGTCGTCAGCATGAGGTGAAGCCGAAGAATATTGTGGGTGCGATCGCAAATGAAGTTAACCTGGCCCCTCGGTATATTGGTCAGATCAAACTCTCTGAAACTTTCAGTACAGTATACCTGCCCGCTTGCATGCCGAAGCCCGTTTTCCAACATCTTAAACAGGTTCGGGTTCGAGGCCAGAAGCTGAATATCAGCCCATGTCCTCACGAAGGACAGTCCAATAGATGCTCAGCTAAACCCTCTCGCAAGCGTAAGCATAAAAAACAGACCCACCGCAAAGCGAAGGCTGGAAAGCGCTGATCTGACAAATCTGCTATTGTCTACCATCTTTCAGTCCTTAATTCGGACAGTTGTGTGCGTTTAGAGGAATATAGGAAAAGCCTTGGTCAGCCCAACACTGATAGCAGTCTCGCTTTATTTTCTGAAATCCGGGGAATAGCGAAGTCTAACCTTATAATAGTTCTACAGAACTTGACGAGAACACATCCGACCTCTACTCTATGTTTGCTTTAAGCGGCTACGAATATCTATTAGGTTTCTTACTCCTGTGTAGCTTGGTCCCAGCCTTAGCTCTCAGTGCATCCAAAGTCCTCCGGCCCAGTAACCAAGGGGCTGCTCGGCGAACAACCTACGAATCTGGCATGGAGCCTGTGGGTGGAGCTTGGATTCAATTCAACATTCGCTACTATATGTTTGCCCTAGTTTTCGTCATTTTTGACGTAGAAACGGTCTTTCTCTATCCCTGGGCTGTAGCGTTTCATAAATTGGGTGTCCTCGCTTTTATTGAAGCCCTGATCTTCATTGCTATCCTGATTGTGGGTCTGGTTTATGCCTGGCGAAAAGGGGCCTTGGAGTGGTCCTAGTCATGGGGGATATTTACTCATCCTCTTTCTAAAAACCTCTTCTTCATTTTCTAGTGCATATCAAAGGAGCAAATGGTGGCAGAGTCCTCTCCCGAATCAACTCAAGACGAACAAGCTGTTGCAGAAGAACAAGCAGCGCCTATCATCGAAGCTGGCCCTGTTGCCAAACAACTCACTCAAGCGGGCTTGACGGTTGAGCCCCTAGGGGTTGACCATCTGGGCGTGGAAATGATCAAAGTGGTCCCTGATCAGCTCGTGGATGTGGCAACTGCTCTGGTCGATGATGGATATAACTATCTCCAGTGCCAAGGGGGATATGATGCGGGGCCTGGGCAAGATTTAGTCAGTATGTACAACATGCTGCAGCTCAGCGATGATGCCGATTGCCCGCCTGAAGTCAGAATCAAAGTCTTCTTGCCACGGGAAGATCCCCGCGTCCCCACCTTATATTGGATTTGGAAAGCCTCTGATTGGCAAGAGCGTGAGTCCTATGATATGTACGGCATTATCTACGAAGGCCATCCTAATCTGACTCGCATACTCATGCCCGAGGATTGGGTCGGTTGGCCGTTGCGTAAGGACTATATCAGTCCTGATTTTTACGAACTTCAAGATGCCTATTAATCTCGTCTAAACTCACACTCAAAAAGCCCTGCACAGTCAATTTGGTAGGGCTTTTTGAGTTTAACGAAACTAAGATTTTCCTTAGTCTTCTCGACGGCCTGCGATAAAATCTTCAGTCATGTCGTAGGCTTCTTGATCCGTGAATTGTTGAGGGGGATGCTTCATGAAAAAGGCAGAGGGGGAGCGGAGAATTCCACCTTTCTTGGCTTGAAGGGCTAGCTTACAACAGCGAATGGCATCGATAGAAACCCCGGCAGAGTTGGGAGAATCTTCCACAGACAGGCGCAACTCTAGATTCATGGGCACATCGCCAAACAGCTTCCCTTCCATCCGAATAAAACAAACTTTATTGTCCTGCTGCCAGGAGACATAGTCGCTTGGGCCAACATGGATATCGTGATCTTCTAGGCGATCGCCTACAACTGCCTGTACGGCCTCGGTTTTAGACTCTTTTTTCGAAGCGAGACGACTACGATTCAGCATGTTGAGAAAATCGGTATTGCCGCCTGTGTTGAGCTGATAGGTTCGCTCTAACTTTACGCCTCGCTTCTTAAACAAATCAGACAGGGTGCGGTGCGTGATGGTGGCTCCCAGTTGGGCCTTAATATCATCGCCCACAATCGGCAAATTATTTTGCTTAAACTTCTCGGCCCAAAGGGGATTGCTGGCAATGAAGACTGGAATGCAGTTAACGAAGCCGATGCCAGCGTCAATCGCGCATTCGGCATAAAAGTTAGTGGCTTCCTCTGAACCTACTGGTAAGTAGTTAACAAGAATTTCTGTGCCCGACTCCTTGAGGATTTTGACGACATCAGCTTTAGATGGTTCTGCTGCCTGGCTGAGGATGAATGTATATTCGGGCTTATGGTTGGTCATATGCTCCGAAAAACCATCCAAGACTCTGCCCATAGAGACTTTGACACCACTCTCAGGCATATCTGAGCAAAAGACGGTAGTGCAGTTGGGAGGGGCAAAAATAGCTGCTGATACGTCCTGGCCCACTTTTCGCTGATCAATATCAAAGGCGGCAACAATCTCAATATCGTAAGGTTTGAACCCGCCAATATCCCAATGCATAATACCAATGGCGTCTTCAGAGTTTTTGGTTTTGTAATACTCAAGCCCTTGAACCAGGGAGCTTGCACAGTTGCCAATCCCTATTATCGCTATCTTGATTTTTTCCACTAAAACATATCTCCTTCGCAGAATTTAGGGTTTTGGAGCAACCTGTTTGTGATCCAACCACATGGCAGTAGTGTAAAGTTCATCATCAAAAAAGTTAGTGGTAGCCAAACAGATATGTTCTTGTGCAAGAACCTGCATAGAGCCGATCGCTGCAATCCCTGAATCTCAACAACTTTTTGGTGAAACAGTTCAAGATTCTGATGAAAACACCCATCCCAAATAGACACAACGACAAAAGACTAAAACATTTGTTCCAGCAGACTATGTTCTTATGCCATAAGTGCAACAGCCTGGTTGGATTCTCGCTTTAGTCTCAGTCCAGCATCACAAGGAAGAAGATCAACTCTGCTCACCTAGCAAGTTTGGGAATAACGATTTAGCGCATATCCCTACACTCTACTAGAAGATATTAACTTAGCTTTCACCATTCGTTAACCGGAGTTAACCAAAAACCTATGGTAAACCGAAGAGGTACAAAACAGAAGCAGATTTTTCAGGCGCTGATAGAGTATGCCAACCCATTGGCGCAGCTTATTCTTGTGGGCGGTAGATTTAACGAGTTGACGATCACACTGTTGTAGCGTACTGAGCTGGTGGCGCAATGTGGTGTCAGTTTGGGCAAAAGCGAGTGGGATGCAGGCTTCTTTCCTCTGACATGTATCACATAACATACAGAGTTTATCCTTACGAATGGCAGAGAGTGAAGGTCACAAGTTAACCTAAACTATCGATGTGTAGCAGACCAACTCAACGGTATGATCTCGCGTCAGATATATTCATACTCGGTTGAGTTGTGCGGACCTAGCAAATTTAGCAACCTCGAACGGAAAAAGCGGTTGTCCTGACTACAAAAGCCCAATTTATTAATCTTTAAATTTTGGGAAGCTGGTCAATTTCAAAATATTGGTAGAACTGATTGGTGACTTGAACTCGGTAGGAACGTCCGCTCGATTGACGGCGTTTTTGCACAAACCCCTGCTCTACTAGCTCATGTACATGCTGATAAGCCCCTGACCCTCTTAACTCCACGAGGTCAGTTTGAGCGATTGGGCCTTTCAGGGCGATCGCAGCCAAAGTTCTTAACGCCCCTACCCCCAAATCAACGGGAACCAGCGTATTCACCATGCTTTTATAGGTTTGGCGTAGTTGGAGACTGTAGCCACCATCGGTTTCAACAATTTCTAGGGCACTATCCCGATGGGCATAGTCTTGCATCAGTTCGATCAAGGCATCTTCAGCATCGTCGCGATCGCAATGGGCGTATTCCACAATTTTGCTGAGAGACAAGGGTTGGGCCTTGAGGTAGAGAATGGCCTCAATTACCGTTGCCAAACGGGTGGATGCGGCTGCTTCAGTAGTACCAACCACAGGGAAGAACTCCTCGGTCAACGCAGGGAAAAGACGATCGGTCTTGGGCCAATGATAGCTTCTCTGCTTGCGATCGCAACCATTGGCATGGATTTTAATCTAGATTTTGCCCGCTGAGTTCCACACAAATATCTTCATCAGTGGGCGGGATATGCCATCATGCCCACCCAGTCTTTTTGCTTGTCTAGATAGTCTTGGGCTGTAGCTAAAGTCGGGAAAAAGTGATAATTCTATTGGAGACCCAGTCAGCCGAAAACCTCTTTCGCCTGGATAGTTAGAGATAAATTCCACTCTACTGGAACGCTGTTATGGGGCTGGACAAAATTTTGGCGAGAGGCAGAAGAATTCATGGATATGATACGATAAATTGTTCAGCTGGCTTCCTATTCTTAACCTTAAAGGGTATTGAAAATAGACCTGATATGGGTTGGAGTCAGTCATCTTCGTTGAGGTATTTATGGCTAAGCGCCGCAACCTAAAAAAAGAAAAAGCCCTACGAAACCAAGCCTATGCTCGTAAGTTTCGCAAGCGCTCAGGATCTGGCCGCTTTGGTAGACGCCAGTACAATAATCGGCAAGAGTCAACAGACAATCAGAATCAAGAGAATCAGGAATCCAGCTCTGATACGTCTACTGCTACAGATTAAGGTTTTCTGACGCTACGACATTAGTTCCTCAACCAGTCTGTTGTCAGGTGGGTCCATTTTTATCAGTATCCGCCGAACTCATAAAGCATCCAGGGATGACACTATCCTTGGATGCTTTGCTGATGGCAAAATGTTAGCCCCCTGTTCCATCCTTCGAGACTCCTCTCAGCTTCCTCAGCCAACTCTGTTGGTTTTTTCAGGATTATTCTCCATTATTTTCAGGATGAGATCAGTTCTTTCTCAGACTGGCCTTTTAGGGTAAAGACATGGAATTAGGAGAAAAGAACATGTGAGTCAAGCCATATTTATCCAACACAGAAACATAAATAAGGTTAGTGGATCTCTCTTAATTATTTTGTTCAAGCTTAATTTAGAGCGGTCACCATCATAGACTCTTAAAGGTACCATCGCAAAAAGACCAAGCAGCGTTTAGTCTAAGGGCAGACCATGCACATCATTCTTGCTGGAGATATTGGGGGTACCAAAACCATCCTTCGTTTAGTTCAGGTTGAAGCACCACTTCCCCCAAAACAGATTCCTGCTTTAACCACCCTCTCTGAACAGACTTATCCCAGTCAAGATTTTCCCGATCTGAGCCCGATGATTGAGCAGTTTCTAGCTCAAGACTCAACCCGCTCCATTCAGGCGGCCTGTTTTGGCATTGCAGGACCGGTAATTGATGATACCTCGGTGTTGACTAATCTATCTTGGTCATTGAATGCCCGCCGTCTTGAACAAGAATTTGGGATAGCGCAGGTTGCCCTTATCAATGACTTTGCTGCGATCGGATACGGCATCTTGGGCTTAGAGAAGGAAGATCTGGAAACGCTCCAGTCTGTCCCTGCTAATCCCCATACTCCGATTGCTGTGATTGGTGCGGGAACAGGCTTAGGAGAAGGGTTTTTGATGCCCTCAAGCAGAGGGTATCAGGTGTTCCCGAGCGAGGGGGGACATGCCGATTTTGCTCCCCGGACTCAGCTAGAGTTTCAGCTCCTTCATTTCCTGCGAGATGCCATGAAGTTGGAGCGAGTCTCAGTAGAGCGAGTGGTTTCTGGGAAAGGGATTGTCTCAATCTATCGCTTCTTGAAAAGTCTAGGTGAGCATCCTGAGTCACCCGAAATCGCCCAGGTGTTTCAGGCTTGGGAGCAGAGAACGGCTCAAACTGAAAATCTAGTTGATCCCGCAGCTGCGATCGCCCAGGCCGCATTGCACCAATCAGACCCCCTCTGTCAACACACTCTATCTCTATTTATCGGAGCCTATGGAGCAGAAGCAGGGAATCTAGCACTGAAGCTTTTACCTTACGGGGGACTCTATGTTGCTGGGGGAGTGGCAGCCAAAATTTTGCCCCTACTCAAGCAAGGTGACTTCCTGAAAAGCTTGCATAGCAAAGGTCGAGTGAGTTCATTACTTCAAAAAGTACCGGTTCATGTGGTGCTCAATCCCAAAGTAGGGCTTTTGGGTTCAGCCATTTATGCTGCCCAGCTCTCAGCAGATTCTTAGAATTGATCCGCATAATGGTTGCGTTTAGTTCGACTGCGCTGGGAGTGAGTTCCTATTTTCCACAACTGTTCAGTCCAGAGGAGCTTTAGCAACCCATGACACAATCTTCTTTTTCCGGTGTGACCGTCCCCCCCATGGACGTTCATAACCGTAAGCTGGTCAATAATGTTCATCCCGCTGACTGGGTTAATCCCACACCAGTGGATTGTTACGACCTGGTTGTGATTGGCTCAGGAACAGCAGGTTTAGTCACTGCCAAGGGAGCAGCGGGCTTAGGGGTTGGTCTCAAGGTGGCTTTGATCGAAAAGCATTTGATGGGCGGAGATTGCTTAAACGTGGGCTGTGTGCCTTCTAAGTGTCTTATTCGTTCGTCCCGAGTTGTCGCCGATATGCGAGACGCTCACCCCTATGGTATTCGCCCTCCTGCCCAGATTGATGTCAATTTTCCAGCAGTTATGGAGCGGATGCGTCAAGTCCGAGCCCGAATCAGTCCTGTGGATTCTGCCGCTGCTGCCGCTAAGTCTGGTGTAGATATGTATTTGGGAGAGGGCAAATTTACCGGCCCCAATACGGTATCCGTAGCTGGGAAAACTCTAAGATTCAAAAAAGCTGTGATTACGACGGGAGCGCGAGCCGTTAGACCTCGAATTGAGGGAATTGAAGAGGTAGGGTATCTCACCAACGAAACCGTTTTCTCCTTAACGGAGTTACCAAAGCGCCTCGCTGTGATCGGGGGTGGACCGATTGGCTGTGAACTGGCCCAGTCCTTTCATCGACTCGGTAGTCAGGTGGTACTTTTCCACAGAGGCTCACATCTCTTGAACAAAGAAGATGCCGATGCCGCAGAAATCGTGCAGCAAGCATTCTTGAAAGAAGGTATTAAGTTGGTGTTGGCTTGCCAACTGAAACGAGTCGAACAAACCCCTGTGGGTAAAGTTATTCACTTTGGCTGTGATGGCCGACAAGAATCCGTGGTCGTCGATGAAATCTTGGCGGGTGCAGGTCGCGCTCCCAATGTAGAGGGGTTAAACCTGGAAACCGTAGGGGTTGAATATGACAGTCGGCGGGGGGTATTCGTCAACGATCATCTGCAAACGACGAACCCTAAAATTTATGCAGCCGGTGATATCTGCATGAACTGGAAGTTTACCCATGCTGCTGATGCTGCCGCGCGAATCGTTCTCAAAAATACGTTGTTTTCGCCTTTTGGCATTGGCAAATACAAGCTCAGTGATCTCGTTATGCCCTGGGTCACGTTCACAGATCCTGAAATTGCTCATGTGGGCCTGTACGAGCATGAAGCCCAGGATCGAGGCATGAACCTCAACACGATTAAAATTCTGTTTGATGATGTGGATCGAGCCCTTGCGGATGGGGAAGAAAAAGGCTTCGTCAAAATACATTTAGAAAAAGGATCAGATAAGATTTTGGGAGCTACCATCGTGGCCCGTCATGCGGGCGAAATGATTAGCGAAATCACAACGGCGATGATTGGCAAAGTTGGTTTGGGTAGCATGGCCAGTGTGATTCACCCCTATCCCACGCAAGCGGAAGCGATCAAAAAAGCGGCTGACACCTACCGCCGGACCTTGCTGACACCCCGAACAGTCAAACTCCTGGGGCTATTGACCAAGCTTTCATAGCTCTTGGCGTGATCTCAAGAACTTCAAAAATATTTTGTGCATACTTCAAGCAAGGTCAATTCCTTGCTGTAAGTTTGGTTATTGTTGTCTGTACCAAGGAAAACATTGATGCCTTCAGCGATAGATACCGCCCAAAAGTGGTGGCAAGGGGGAGTGATTTACCAGATTTATCCCTTGACGTTTGCCGATGGGAATGGCGATGGAATCGGAGATTTGCAGGGAATAATCCAGCGATTGGACTATCTGAATGATGGAGACCCTAATAATACAGCTGACTTGGGCATAGATGCCATTTGGCTGTCTCCTGTCAATCAGTCGCCGATGATAGATAACGGTTACGATATCAGCGACTATCGGGATATTTGCCCCACCTTCGGTACCTTAGCTGAGTTCCAAGAACTAATCGAACAATGCCATGCGCGGGGGATCCGGTTGATTATGGATATGGTGCTTAACCATACCTCCAATCAACATCCGTGGTTTACTGAATCCAGCTCTAGCCGGGACAATCCCAAAAGCGATTGGTACCTCTGGCAAGATCCTGGCTATAAGGATGGACTGCCCAATAACTGGTTGTCCTATTTTGGAGGAACTGGGTGGACCTTTAATGAGGACCGTCAGCAATATTATTTTCACGTTTTCAATGAAAACCAGCCCGATTTAAATTGGCGCAATCCTGAGGTGAAGGCCGCCATTTATGACATGCTTCGGTACTGGCTAGAGATGGGGGTAGATGGCTTTCGGCTAGACGCCTCTAGTGTGTATAGCAAGGATCAATATTATCGAGATAACCCGGTCAAATTTGGGGCAACCGATAAGAATGCCTACTATAACCAGGATCACCTCTACGACAAAGATCTGCCCGATAACCATGGGATTATTCGGGAAATTCGCAGCCTTATGGATGAGTACGAAGACCGGGTCTTGATCGGTGAGACCTTTATCGATAGCCGTTTATATGACTCCAATAGCTTCTATGGGGTTAACAATGATGAGCTGCATCTCCCCTTTGCCTTTGAATTCCCCTTTAGTCCCTGGTATCCCGGCTATTTACAACGGGAGATCGAAAAGAAGGAGCGAATTACCCCGGCTGGGGCTTGGCCCACCTATTTTCTGGATAACCACGATTTACCTCGCCATTTATCTCGCTGGATTGAATGTGCTTTATGCACCAACCCCACGGAAATTGCTAAGGCTGCAGCCACACTCCTGTTAACAGTGCGGGGGACGCCTGTACTGTACTACGGCCAAGAAATTGGCATGGAAGACAATCTCAACATCCCCCCAGAGCTACAGCGCGATCAGGCGGTGGTGGCTAGCCCAATGGGGGAACTACCTCCGAATCGAGATGGTTCTCGTACGCCTATGCAATGGGACGCCTCTGCGAATGCTGGGTTTAGCTTTGGCAAGGAGGTCACCCCTTGGCTTCCTGTTCATGCCAACTACCCGGAGGTCAATGTTGAAACAGCCTTAAAAGATGACGAGTCGATCTTGAACTTTTACCGTAAGTTGCTATATGTGCGGGCGCAAAGTGAGGCCCTCCGGTTTGGCAGTTGGCGGACGTTGATTCATTACCCCTACGAACATATGGCCTATCTGCGTGAGACAGCCTCTGAGCAGGTGCTGATCTTGATCAATTTCGCCTATGAGAAACCTCTAGAGTTGGATGAGCCGATCACCCAAGAAGGCTGGACTGTTTTAGCTTCCAACAAATGGGAATCTGGTAAAACCTTGGCGCTTCCTGAGAATTTGCAATCCTTCGAAATAGATGTCTTGAGGAAAGCATAAAGCTCAGGTGTATATTCCAGAAGGCTCAATAGCTGTTTCAGGGAGGTTGTTCCATTCAAGTTGAAGAGGGTAATGTTAGGTAAAAATTTCCCTCCACTAGAATGATGCTAACGCTTTC
>JANQPU010000045.1 GCA_028285315.1 Acaryochloris sp. IP29b_bin.176 | reverse complement strand
TGAGACTTGTTTTCAGTGTTTTTTAGCAATAGTAGATTGCGAATGAGAATACTCTACGGAACAATAAGGGTTTCAAAAAGCATTGGCTAAGTGAGAACTTAGTTTTAGCCAATGCTTAGCCGCGCTAGGTATTCTACAGCCCTCACCACATAGGCGTTTGAAGACTTACCGGGAAAAGTCAGATTGCGGTCTCGTCCCATAAATCGAGGATTCCACTGCCGTTCTTCCTCAATCGTGGAGACGGTTAGACCTTGATAATCATGCCCTGGATAGACAAGAGTTGCATCTGGCAACGTAAACAACTTTTGAGTCACGGAGTCATACAAAGTTCCTGCATCACCACTTTGGAAATCGGTACGACCACACCCCCGAATGAATAACGCATCGCCTGTGAGCACACGATTTCTATTGACTAGATAGGCATTATAGTTGTCCGTATGACCTGGGGTAGCGATCGCCTTCAGTGATATATCACCCAGGGTTAGAACCTCACCATCTTTCAGGTAGTGGTTAGCGCAGGCAGCAAGGGCCTGCTCAGAGACAACACTCAGACAACCCGTTTTGGATTGAAGCTGATGGGTCCCTGTAATGTGGTCGGCATGAATGTGAGTCTCGACGCAAAAGCTGAGTGTCAGGTTCAGCTCCTGCAGCAGTTTGAAATCGCGTTCTACCTGCTCCAGCACCGGATCCACTAGTAGTGCCCTATGGCTTCCGGGATCAGCAATTAAAAGTGTAGGTGCTCGATTCTCGGTCATAGAGTTGTCTAAACAACATCGTTTTACTCCTTTTTGCGTTCTGCTCAGCACTGCCTCAATGGGCTGGAAGTAGCATCCGCTGCGTGAGTAGTTCCGCTGCATTAACTTTTTCAAGCACAACGTGTTGAGCCACATGAACCAGACTTCAACACTGTTAATAGTGCCTCATGTGTTCTACGCAGCGGAACCTAAGGTGCCCATCGGCAGCTCGATTGTGCCTACCACAACTCCTGTGTCTCCGTTCAGAATAGAAAGATTGCCTGAGTTGCGATTCGCAATCACAACATGTCCATGTCCAGGATGTAAACGGAAAGGTTTAGTGTTCATCGAAAAATCTCCATAGGTATTGATGTATCCAATCTGCTCAACCAGCCTGAATACGGAGTGTGAATATGGAATATCCGATGGGGAATGTGCCTACCCTACCGATTGCCTTGGGAGGTTATCCGCAAATAGAGCTTAATTTTGGTTGCCGGGATAGTCTGCTTGAGCAGATTGTATCGCCTGCAGCATCGTTTGATCAGAGAATGCCAAAGATGACAAGGCAGAACATTCTGCGAACCAAGGACATTCAATATTCAGGTTTGGCGTTGAGGCTAGGAATATTGGCTAGGAGTGGGATACTGCTGATTTAACACCCAATTGCCGATGTCTTTGAATTTGTAATCAATCGGGTCGTGCAGGCTAAAGGTGCGCAGGTCGCGCCAGTAGCGGTCAAAGCCATAGTTGGCAGCAGTGGCTCTGGCTCCCATCACGTCAAACATTGTGTTGGTGATTTTGAGACCTGTCTGGATGGCAATTGCTCGGGCAGAGGCCATTACGATCGCAATCTCGCCTCGCTCTTCAGTCGTCAGAGCTGTCCCCTTTTCCCAGCCCGCCTGTAAGACTTCAGCCGCTTGATGGGCGAGGGCGATCGCAGCCTGTAGCTCGGCCCACATTTGACCATAGCGATGCAGAATAAACGAATCCTGAGTTGCTGCCTCCGCATCGGATGCCATCCAGGCTCGGGTTGAAGTGGTTGTGTACTCCTTAGCGGCCTCCAGCGCTCCCTCAGCAATACCGAGATAAACAAAGGTTTGTCCTAATAAAGAAATCAGTGATTTGAGTGTGGTCGATGTGCCGTTAGCCAGAGGCGGTCCCAAAATCTCTTCTGGTTTCACCAAAACATCATAGAACATATAGCTGCCACTGGCTGTGCGACGTTGTCCCATCACGTCCCAGTCGTCGTTATAGGTAATGCCCTCGCGGTCCATCGGTACAACACACAGGACAGGATGGTTGCTTTTCTCCTGAATGGAGAGAACAATGCTGATATCAGCAGCGACCATACCCGTGCAGAAGCTCTTAACGCCATTGAGACGAAACGCACCATTGACGCTCATCAGCTTTAAGCGCTGATCTCGGCTATTGAGGGCATTGGCCCAGAAGAGATTCTGCTGCGCCGTTAGACGGTAATACTGCTCTGCCTGACCCGGCCCACCCACCAGCCTCCCCATAGAGACCAACGTTACGTGGTTGGAGTACAGTTGGCCCACTGACCCCTGAGCTTTGGACAAGATCTGTATGACGCTATAAATCTTAGGCCAGGTGGCTCCCGTACCCCCGTATTTCCGAGGGACGGGTAAGAGTAGCAGCCCAGACTGCTTTAGAGCAGCTACTTCCTCAACCGGACTGCCAGTATTGGCATCCTGCTCAACCCCATTGGATGCCAGTTGCGCGGATACTTCATTTGCGATTGCTCGATAACCTTTGACCGTTGCACTCAACATGGGAGCAGACGGTATGGACTCTGTATCGGTATTGGGAGAACAACAAGATTGGGTTTCCATGAGAAGAATCTCCATCGGTGTGTTGACGAATGGGGAACACACCTGATTTGCACTATCGATTGGGTTGGGGCGTCATCCGCAGATAGGGCTTAATTTCGTTAACACCCTTGGGGAATTTCTGCTTTGCATCTGCTGTTGAAATGCTGGGAGCAACCACAACATCATCCCCGTCAGCCCAGTCCACAGGTGTGGCCACGCTGTAGTTATCCGTCAGTTGTAAAGAGTCGAGAACTCGTAGAATTTCATTAAAGTTTCGACCTGTACTCGGTGGATAGGTGAGGGTCAGCCGTAGCTTATTATCAGGGTCAATTACAAAAACCGTCCGCACTGTCACCTTGGCATTGGCATTGGGATGAATCATGCCGTAGAGATTGGCCACGGTCTGATCCGCATCGGCAATGATGGGGTAGTTGACAACGGTATTTTGGGTTTCGTTGATATCGTTAATCCAGCCCTTATGGGAGTTGACATCATCGACACTCAGGGCAATCACCTTAGCATTCCGACTGGCAAACTCAGATTTGAGTTTGGCAACGCTGCCTAACTCAGTAGTACAAACGGGCGTGTAATCTGCAGGGTGAGAAAACAGGACAACCCAGGAATTGCCTGCCCATTCATAGAAGTTAAGGTTACCCTCGGTTGTCTTTTGAGTGAAGTTTGGAACGGTGTCACCGAGTTGAAGAGTCATAGTTAGTTTCCTTTGATAAGCCATTAGTTTGTGAATGAATTTTTCTCAATCAGAATCCCGTGCCAACCTCTAAATAGGCGACACTGTTTGCACACTTTATGTGGGGAAACGATTAAGAGAAGTCTGGACGTTTGCCGTCTATTGTCTATACGGCTGTCCAATCTGAATGGATGCGTGTGTTTAGAAATATCTCACTCATCCACGTCATTTACTATATGACAGGTTCTCTAGGCTGTCGTTACAGAAAAGTTCAGTAGAAGTTATGGATGTGTACTGAGGAACTGCACCTAAACGTCAAGCGATCTCGGAGGCAACTACAAGAAAGACATCTTTATACTGTTACGAGGCCAAGATCAATAGAGGGGCGAGAGCTATTTCTACTCAAATACGAATAGATGCACCTTCACCAGAGAACCTGGGTTCTGACTGATACCATAATCCTTAAAACCCGCCCTCACCGCTACGGCCTTTGAAATTTTGTGTTCAGGAGAGATGGGAGCTATCACTCTGCGATAGCCAAGTTTGCTAATGGCATACTGCGCCAATTTTGCCGCGATCTCAGTTGCATATCCTTGACCTCGTTCATTTGGCATCACTGCGTACATGATTTCCACAGTACCTTCCTCACGTGGAGTCAATCCGCAGAATCCA
>JANQPU010000031.1 GCA_028285315.1 Acaryochloris sp. IP29b_bin.176 | reverse complement strand
GATGAGGTTCAAGCATGGGCTATTGATGTGAACAACTTGCAGCGCGGCGTGGATTGGCACATGACAATTGAAGATGCCAGATGTAAGCTCACTTCTATCTACCCTAAAATTAAATCTTGACGCTGCACTAGGTTGTTGATGCTTATCAGCATAGTGTTTCAGCAGATCTTCTCCTAACCATGATGGATGAAGACTTGCGTTTTCAGCAATGATCCCTGATGATGGCGGGCGATAAGATACACAGACATGAGAAATCAGACTAGGAAACTTCCCCGTGCTCATCCCAGTCATGAATGCTTGAATCCCCACCTAACCGAGACTAAAGATGTGCCTGCTGAACGACATATTTGGAATAAAAAGAGTATGAAAGCAAGCTGGTTATTACCACTCGCTTTTTGCATCTTTGGTTGGGTAGAAAGTGCATCAGCGGGGCAACTTACCTACTGGAAGTTTAATCCCAAGCAAAGTCGGATCGATCTCATTACCAATTCAGCGACTAAGCCTCGGGCTAAAGTGGTAATGAACCCAACCCGATTGGTGATTGATCTCCCGAATACCACCTTTCGCAAACTGAAAGCCCGCCGCAAAATCAGTAAATACGTGCGGGAAGTACGGGTTGCTCAGCATAATCGCAGCACTACACGGGTTGTGGTTGAGCTAGGCTCGAAGTATACCTTAAGTCCCCGTCGTGTACGGGTGCGCGGCATTGCTCCTAATCGTTGGTACGTGCAACTGCCCAAATTTTTCCCCCTCAAGGATGCCAAAAAGTCCTCTCGGCGGACAATTGCGATCAGAGTTCCACCTCCCAAAATCCCTAAGCCTTCGATCTCATCGCCTGGCCCGATCGTTTCTAAGCCTGTTAAATCAGGCGCTAAGGTGGTCGTCATTGATCCAGGCCATGGGGGCGCTGATCCAGGTGCAGTGGGCATTGGTGGCTTGCAGGAGAAGCGCGTTGTCTTAGATGTGTCCACTCAGGTTCATAATTTATTGCGGCGGCGCGGCATTAATGCGGTGTTAACTCGCTCCAGCGATCGCGAAGTAGACTTACCGCCACGAGTCGCCAAAGCCGAAGGCGTACGAGCCAAAGCTTTTGTCAGTATTCATGCCAATGCCATTAGTCTGAGTCGTCCTGATATTAACGGTTTAGAGACCTACTATTATGTGACGGGATATCGTTTAGCGCGTGCCATTCACACGAGTATTCGCCGTACTGTCTCTGTGGGAGATCGAGGTATTCGTCAAGCTCGCTTCTATGTTTTAAGAAAAACATCCATGCCCGCAGTACTGGTGGAACTGGGGTTTGTGACTGGCAGTACCGATGCCGCCAAATTACGAACGGCTGCCCATCGCAAACGCTTGGCAGAGGCAATTGCACAAGGAATCACAAATTACTTACAGGGAAGATAGTTCTCAAGCTTCAAAGAGCGCAAGCCCACTTCTCCTAGGAATTGAGTAGGGTACGCAGTAGTTGCCCTGTTTGCAAATTCCATATTTTAATACTGCGATCGCTACTACCGCTCACTAGCCATTGGTTATTAGGGCTAATCGCTAAGGTCGAAATACTGCCTTGATGGTCCGTCAATGTTTTCATCAGTCGACCTGTTTTGAGATCCCAAATCTTGATGGTCTGATCATCTCCACCGCTGATCAGAAGCCGATTGTCAGCGCTGACGGCTAACGAAGCTACCATTTTGTCATGAGCCTCAAACGTTTTGATGAGCTGACCCGTTTGAAAATTCCACAGACCAATGTTTCCCCCCCAACTCCCCGTAATCAATATCTTCCCTTGATGGCCTACCGCAATGGCACTGGTGAGTTCAGAAGATTGCCAACCTTGGGTATTGGGCAACCGTCTCACCAATTTGCCAGTACGGGCATTCCACTGCTGAATTTGGCCGTCACTATTGCTGGTGATCAGCGTTTTGGCATCGGGACTAATCACCATGGCTTGCTCAGATGCCATGAGCTGAGACGGAATCCGAGTGACTTTATCGGTTTTAAGGTTGTAGAGCAGAATGGAGCCGCCCCAGGCGCTGCTGGCCATGACTCGCGTTTTGGGGTCAATCACCGTCGTCCGAATTCCACCTTCGGGTCGCATGGCTGTGTAATTGACAAAGCTACGGCGCAACGTGGCCGTCGATAGGTCCCACTGTAGCACCTTGCCGCTAATGCTACTGCTAATCAGGGATTTGCCGTCATCAATAATATGGCTAGAGACCACGGGTTCATAGTGCTCAGACAACGTATTGAGCAGTTGTCCCGTCTTTAAATTCCAGATTTTGAGGGTAAAGTCCCGACTACCACTGACCAAGGTGCTGCTGTCAGGACTAATCGATAGCGTGGTAATAGTGTCCCAATGCCCTTTTGGGGGATGGGCGGGGTCAGCTAGTGCACTAGCTGAGCTGGGTTGGCCTGGAGGAGGGAGCTGAGTGACTGTTGGCCCATTTGAGGCAATGCCAAGTTTGGATACAAGCCACTGATCCACGGCTCGTTCGAGGGATTTAGACCAATAGGTGAAGGTTTGAGGATTGAGTTCTGGAGCCAAGAGTAAGCCCAACCCCAAAAAACTAAATCCACATAGAATAAGCCCCAGAACTGAATTAGAAATGGAAGGTGGCCAGTGGGTTCGCTGCACTAAAGGCATTTGCAGCATGGAGCGCGTGATGCCAGCATGGGGAATTTTCATGTTCTGTAGCTGCTGCATGCGTTGAGCGTAGGCAGCAGCTAGAGCTGGATTGGCTTTGCTAGGAGGTTGTGTTATCCAGGGGCTCTTCTTTTTTTTGTGATGGCGTTTGGGCGCTGGCTTGGGAATTATTGGGGTGGGGCTAAAGATGTCCACCCCTAAGCGAGATTTGCGATCGCACCAGTAACAGTGACCATAACTCTGGCTGTAATGATGATTCGATTCCAAATTGCAAATACTCAGACTCGATATTGCTTTTTTCAGAGCGGCCATCCATTGCTGAGCCGAAGGTCGGAGATGGGGTTGTGAATGCCCTTGGGTAAAGCATTGATGAAAACAAGACTGCAGCTGCGGATGCAAAATCGATAAAGGGATGGTGTTGGGGCCTGGGCGGATTAAACTCTGGGGGGCATAGGGCCAGAATCCTTTTTCAATTAACGTCGTCGGCTGTGGCGACTCTCCTCGACCAATCCATTTCCCCTTAAACGGCTGATCTCCAAATAGTAATAGAAAAACGATTACCCCCAATCGGAACCGATCATGAATCTCGGTTTGGTCTACCGTGGCTAAGTCTTTGCCTAATAGTTCAGCGGGGGTAAAGCCTTCAGATCCAACCAAGCATCGAAATACTTCTCGTGTATATGGGTCTTGAACCTGAAAGGAATCCGTATCAATGATGGAAATCAGGGCCTGGTTATTCACCAAGATATTTTGTGGTTTGACATCCCCGACAACGTAACCCTCTTTATGGACCGCATCCATGCTGGATGCAATATTTAGAGCTGCAGTGTGAAGATAATACCAGTTAAACCGAGGCGCTTTCCGACTGCGGAGTCGGGGATTATAAATGGTAGATAGCTTAACACTCTCTCCAATCTCCGGCATCAAAAAACCCATTGGTTGGCCCTGCTGGTTCTCCAACAAGTCTTTTGGCCAAGCCAAGGAAATATGATTTTGACCTTGGGTCGGATCTTTAGGGGGATGGGCAATCATCACCCGCAATTTTTGAAACCGTTCTGACCGACACTCGTGGTAAAGCTTGGCGAGGAAGCCACGATAACTAGTTTTCCAGACGGTTCCTTCGCCACTACTGGCGATTTTCTTCGTCAGTGATAGAGTCCGACCAGAGACTTGGCACTTGAGAACCGTCATCCGTCAGCCTCTTGCCCAAATAGACAAAGCAGCAACGTCTTATCATCATCGGTCTTCGCATTTAAGCGATCAGATTCTAAGAACGTTTCTAAATAGGTTTGGCGCTCGTCAGCGTTAGGAATAGACCGTAGGCACTCCAAAAAAGGTTTAAAGAAGGGAGCAAAAGCCTGCCAATCCTGGAATCGAATCGCGACTTTCTCTAAGCCATCGGTGGCCGCACAAACAAAGGGATGATGATCTGGACGAACCGCAACTTGCATATGTTCTACCGCATGGTTGCTGGTGACAAACACCGTTTCGTTAATGTATTCCCCTTTGCTCGGCTCAAAGAGTAGGTCAAAGGAGTTCATTTGTTGGGCTTGGGTGACAATGAAGCCATCTCCAACCTGCATACAAGCGAGCCAGTGAGGAGTAGCAATAAAGCTTAATAATGTACATCCTAACTCTCGTAAGCTGTACTCACCAGTCTCTGCTTCCTCTTGGAGGGCGGCGACGACTGCTTCAACCATTTCTGTGAAAAGAATTTGAGCTTCAGCGTTAATGGTCTCAAATTCAACCGACGACCAGTTCTGTTCTCGTTGCTCTAGCATCGCCAACGCGGTTTTGACAGCTAATTTAGACCCAATATCTGAAAATTTGGCACTGCCTGCACCATCGGCAACCGCACCCATGATGGTGTCTGCTTGCACGATATAGCTACCATAGTCTTGGCAAGGCAATTGTTTCTGTTGATGACGAGTACCAATTGCAGAGTGAACGATTGCTCTCCAGGCCACAACCTCTCCTTTTGGGTTTGAGACATAACGATAGGAATGGGTAGGATGCGGAATCTGGAGATGCTTCAACTGTTTCAGTTTGAAGTACTCACAAGTCTCCGTCTATGACCACTAAGTTGCGATTTGTCCCCAACCGACTGGCGGTAAGGCAACCATATCTCCCCCAACTGTGCTGCTAGATACGCGCACCATAGAATCGCTTAACCAGAGGAACATAGACCGAAAGTCTAGCCCATTCAGCATCAAAGGTGGACGCTCAGGGGGCGCAATCTGATTCAAAATGGCCATATCTGCTCCCTGTACACCCACCGCGAAGAAGGACAGTTTTCGTTGAGCTTCAGCACTCTTGAGCCGCTCCGCTGCTTGTTGCCAAGGGGAGTCGGGGTTGGGCGCTCCGTCAGTAATTAAGAAAACCCAAGGGCGATAATATTGAATCCCATTGTTGCGATACGTAGCTTTGCGATTTTCTAGTAAATCCAACGCATAACTAATCGCCTCTCCCATGGGAGTGAGACCATGGGCTTCCAGTTGTAGGGGCACAAATTGGTCAATGGTGACAAAATCTTGAACCAACTCCACAGGTCCAAAACTAACAATGGCGACATCTACCCGTAATGCGGCTTGCTCATCCTGAATGACTGCTTCTTTGAACGCTTCTAATCCACCGTTCAAGGCATCCATGGGAGCACCGCTCATGGAGCTAGACGTATCCACCAATAATATAACGGGGCAACGATTCTCAGGGTTTTCAACGAATTCTGGTTGTCCAATCATCTAGATTTTCTCAAATTTTGGAGTGATAAATTGCATTTTTATAAACCCCCCAGACCACGGAACCACGCTAAACACCCACAATGTTTAGAAGGCATCAGCCTGTCTTACCCACTTTGTCAGTAGATTAACATAGTCTTGATAAGCACTAATACTTACTAAAATCCTGAAGAGGTCACTCAGTAAGGCTTTAGTAAAAATCAATGATTTTCGCTCCATCATAACTCATGCCACTGCTGATCTCGCCACTTCATTGATTATGGAAGCGTACATTGTTGTATTTCAGTCTTCAACCTGGCTGAGGCGTCTTAGTTTGAGCACATCACTCATTTTTCGGATTTGTGCACAAATTTGGTCGAGTTGATTGCAATGTTCGATATCTAGGCCCAGATTAATCACTGCAGTTTGACCTGGGAAGGTTTTGACTTGGGCATTGTAGACGTTTACTCTGCTATCCGTTAGGCGCGTCAAAATATCTTTGAGAATCCCCACGCGATCAATGACTTCAATTTGAATTTCAATGGGGTAGGTATAGCGACGGCCTTGTTGGGATTGATGGGCAGGGTTCCAACTGACAGGAATCAGGCGATCGCCAGGAATATTACCAATATTCTTGCAGCCTTGACGATGGATCGAAATGCCCCGATTGCTGAGGGTCACTGCTCCAATAATCGGTTCACCGGGAATAGGATGACAACAACCCGCCATATGATAGACCAATCCTTCAACGCCAGTTATCGGTGAATCACTTGAACTAGGAAGCGGGCGTGGACTAGATTGAGTGGGTAAAGTAACATCTGTTCGCTCTGAGGTCGATGGTTCAGTGTCAGCTTGCTGACTACGAATGGTTTCCCGCAGTCGATTAGCAACGGTATTGAGCGTGACTTCACCGTAGCCTAGGGCTGCCAGTAAATCTTCAGGGGTTTGATAGTTACAACGATTAGCAACAATCTGCATCGGTTCGGATTTCAGCAAGGCGTCAAAGCCCTTTTTACCCAGAGCTTTTTCTAACATTTCCCGCCCCCGCAGGATGTTTTCTTCGCGATGCGATCGCTTATACCATTGTCGAATCCGGTTGCGGGCAGCGTTGCTGGCAGCGAAATTGAGCCAATCCAAGCTGGGATGGGCACTTTTTTGGATCATAATCTCGACAATATCGCCGTTGTTCAGGGGGGTGTCGAGGGTGACCATCCGCCCATTTACCCGTGCCCCAAAGCAGTGGTTGCCGACTTCCGTGTGAATCCGATAGGCGAAATCTACGGGGGTTGCGCCTTGGGTAAGGTCAATTAAATCACCCTTGGGGGTGAACACGTAAACTTCGCTGTCAAATAAGTTATCTTTGACGTTATCTAAATATTCCTGAGCGTCTTTGAGATCACTTTGCCACTCTAGAAGCTGGCGTAACCAGGTGAACTTCTCATCATTAGGACTCCAAGCCCCTTTGCTGTTGGGCTGATTGGAAGACTCCTTATATTTCCAGTGGGCGGCAATTCCATACTCAGCGATATGGTGCATCGCTTCAGTGCGGATCTGCACTTCGAGGGGGCGTCCCCCTAAGCCAATAACGACAGTATGTAGGGACTGGTAGCGATTCGGTTTGGGTAAACCAATGTAATCTTTAAATCGCCCTGGAATGGGGCGGAAACAGTCATGAACAACGGCTAGAGCGCGGTAACATTCTTCATTTGTTTTGACAATGACCCGAACGGCGGCGACATCATAGATTTCATGAAATTCTTTTTGTTGCCGCTCCATTTTCTGGCTAATACTATACAGATGTTTGGGGCGGCCTGAAATTTCCAGATGATGAGGACAAATGGGTTGGAGTCGATCATGCAAAATGGTGATGGCCCGATTGATATGTTCCTCTCGATCGGCTCGCTTATCTGCAACCAATTGCTGCATTTTGCGATAGGTGTCGGGCTCTAGATATTTAAAGGCTAGATCTTCTAATTCCCATTTGAAGCGCCAAATCCCTAGCCGATTAGCGAGGGGAGCAAATACATCCCGTGTCTCTTGAGCAATGCGTCGCTGCTTGGCGGGGGGGAGATGCTCGAGGGTCCGCATGTTGTGGAGACGGTCGGCTAGTTTAACCACAATCACCCGAATATCTTGGGCCATTGCCAAGAACATGCGCCGGAAGTTTTCGGCTTCCCGCTCGGTTTTAGTTGAGAAATTAAACTTAGAAAGTTTGGTAACGCCTTCAACGAGCTGGCGAACTTCTAACCCAAATTCGGATTCTATGGTTTCTGGCGTAACATCTGTATCTTCGACCACATCATGGAGGAAACCAGCGGCAATCATGGCCGCGCTCCCCCCAAGATCTCGCAATAATTCCGCAACGGAGACAGGGTGAGCAATGTAGGGTTCTCCAGAGGCCCGACGTTGGCCTTCATGGAGTTGATACCCAAAATTAAACGCTCGACAAATAAGGGTCTGTTCAGCGATGCCACTCCCGTCATCAGCGGTATCGACCTCCAGCATACATTCTTGCAGCCAAGCGGGCAGTTCGAGATCGGTCAGTGTGACTGTAGCTTTCACATTCATGCTACATCGGGGTACGCAAAAGATGGGTTAAACAAATCTTAACAGAGGCTTGACCCCTATGGATTGGATTCTATGCAAAGTTCACTGTTAATTCATTTGTATAAATTCTATTCTACCCAATCGTTCATGAGCTGCGGTAAGGGGGGAGAAAATTTGAGGTAACGTGGGCAATAACAAATAATGTCAGGACTGTAGTCGTTGCGATCGCAATCCGTTACCCTATAGCCAGGCTTAGCAAGGAAGTGGTCAATGTCTTTTGTGGGGTTGCATATTCACAGTGACTATAGTCTCTTGGATGGGGCCAGTCAGCTCCCGGATCTAGTGGCCCGCGCAGTTGAGTTGAATATGCCCGCCATTGCCTTGACCGATCATGGGGTGATGTATGGGGCAATTGGGTTGATTAAAACCTGCCAGAAGCAGGGCATCAAGCCGATTGTTGGCAACGAAATGTACGTGATCAATGGCGATATCACCAAGCAAGAGCGACGGCCTCGGTATCATCAGGTGGTCTTGGCTAAAAACAAAAAGGGCTACCAAAACCTAGTAAAACTGACCACCATCTCTAGCCTGCATGGGGTTCAGGGACGCGGCATCTTTTCTCGCCCCTGTATTAATAAAGATTTACTGGAACAGCATCATGAAGGTCTAATCGTTACCAGTGCTTGCTTAGGGGGGGAGATTCCTCAAGCGATTATGAAAGGCAAACCGGAGATTGCCCGACGGATTGCCCACTGGTACAAAGATCTGTTTGGAGATGACTATTACCTAGAGATTCAAGATCACGGCTCCCAGGAAGATCGGGTCGTGAATGTTGAACTGGTGCGGATCGCCCAGGAACTCGACATCAAGGTGATCGCCACCAATGATTCCCACTTTATTTCCTGCTATGACGTGGAGGCCCATGATGCCCTCCTCTGTATTCAGACGGGCAAGCTGATTACGGAGGATAAACGCCTACGCTATAGCGGCACGGAGTATCTGAAAACTGCGGATGAGATGGCCCTGATGTTTCGGGACCATTTGAGTGATGAGGTGATTGCCGATGCGATCGCAACCACTCTAGAAGTCGCGGACAAGATCGAATCCTACGATATCTTCCGCGACCCCCAAAGTCCAGACTATGAGGTGCCCGAGGGCTATACAGCTGAAACGTATTTAGAAGAAGTGACTTGGGATGGCCTACTGGATCGCTGCAACTGCAAAGAGCGATCGGAAGTGACCGACATCTACAAAGAGCGCCTGGAATATGAGCTGCAAATGCTCCAGCAGATGGGCTTTTCCACTTATTTCTTGGTGGTGTGGGACTACATCAAATATGCCCGTGACCATAATATTCCGGTGGGACCGGGACGGGGGAGTGCAGCTGGATCGCTGGTGGCCTATGCTCTGGGGATTACCAATATTGATCCCGTTCATCACGGTCTCCTGTTTGAGCGCTTCCTGAATCCAGAACGGAAGTCCATGCCGGATATTGATACGGACTTCTGCATCGAAAAACGGGACGAAATGATTGACTACGTGACCCGCAAGTATGGCGAAGACCGAGTGGCCCAGATTATTACCTTTAACCGTATGACCTCCAAGGCGGTGCTCAAGGATGTGGCTCGGGTGTTGGATATTCCCTATGGGGAAGCGGATCGGATGGCGAAGCTGATTCCCGTGGCTCGGGGTAAACCCGCAAAGCTCAAGGTGATGATCTCCGATGAAACGCCTGCGCCAGAGTTTAAGGAAAAATACGATAAAGATCCGATTGTGCGCCGCTGGCTGGATATGGCGATTCGGATTGAGGGTACTAACAAAACCTTTGGCGTCCATGCGGCGGGGGTGGTGATTGCCTCGGAACCCTTGGATCAGATTGTGCCCCTGCAGCGCAATAATGATGGCGCGGTGATTACCCAATATTTTATGGAGGATTTGGAATCCCTGGGCTTGCTGAAGATGGACTTCTTGGGCCTCAAAAACCTGACGATGATTCAAAAAACCACGGATCTGCTCAAGCAAAATCGTCAGCTTGATCTAGATGTAGATCGCGTACCGATGGATGACCCAGAAGCCTTCCAACTGCTAGCGCGGGGTGAATTAGAAGGAATTTTCCAGCTAGAATCTTCGGGAATGCGGCAGGTGGTCAAGGATTTAAAGCCTTCTAACCTAGAGGATATTTCCTCAATTCTGGCTCTCTATCGACCGGGGCCACTAGATGCGGGACTCATTCCTAAATTCATTAATCGTAAGCATGGCCGCGAAAGTATTGACTATCCCCATGACCTGATTAAACCGATTCTAGAAGAAACCTACGGCATTATGGTCTATCAAGAGCAAATTATGAAGATTGCTCAGGATATGGCTGGGTATTCTCTGGGCGAAGCCGACCTATTGCGGCGAGCAATGGGTAAAAAGAAAGTGGCGGAGATGGAGAAGCATCGAGAAATCTTCATTGAAGGTGCGGCCAAGAAGGGCGTGGACAAAAAAGTCTCCGAAAATCTCTTCGAGCAAATGGTGCTGTTTGCGGAATATTGCCTCAGCTATGACACCCCTGTGTTGACATTGGAGTATGGTTGGCTACCCATTGGTCAGGTGGTGCAGGAGCAAATTGAGTGTCAGGTTTTTTCGATTGATAAGCGGGGGCATCTGTATTTGCAACCGATTGCCCAGTGGCATCATCGGGGCCAGCAAGAGGTGTTTGAATATACCTTGGCGGATGGTTCGACGATTCAAGTGACGGCGGAACATCAGTTTATGACGACAGAGGGACAGATGTATCCGATTCAGCAGATTTTTGAGGAAGGATTGAGTTTGAAGCAACTGCCATTGCCTTGGCAGACAGGGCTGAAGCTGGCCAGTTGAAACTTTGTCGAGGCTTTGAAGTTGTAAGGTAAGGCGATGTGCGACTTAATTGAGAGACCGTGAAGATAAGGAGGCCCCAGCATCATAAGCTTCTGAGATAAAGCAATTCAGAAACTGATGTAGGGCA
>JANQPU010000434.1 GCA_028285315.1 Acaryochloris sp. IP29b_bin.176 | reverse complement strand
GTTTAAAATTTAAGATCATTGATTCACAGTCCTCTGCGCATCAGAAATGGGTTTGCCAAGATTTATTGTCGAATTTTGAGGGGCCTTTGTAAAGCGAATCACCTGTAACGCCCTGCTTGTGGGTAGGTGATTGTAAAGGTTTGTGTTTTTCTACCTCTCTATTCTTTATCAATGCCACCGATAAATCGCATCAATCCTTCAACCCTGGGCATGAACAACACTTAAGGGGCTGATGAGTTCGATTTAGCCTCTAGATCTGCCAGCCGACTTTTTAGCTCTTGGTTGGTCTGTTGCAACTGCTGAACGTCTTCCTGCAAGGAGGTCAGAGCCTGATTCGATTTCACCTGAGCCTGCACCTTTTTGATGGATTCTTCCGCCATCCTGCGGACCCGACCATCAGGGGTTTGGTTGGCTAACGTTTTCAGCAGGGCAATGGCTTTGGGGGTTTCCATCTGGCCCAGTGCCGTAGAGACCGCAACTTGCGTTAAAAAGAAACTCTCGCCCACCAGCACTGATAACCGATCCAAAATGCGCTGCAGTTGTTCAGGGGACTGGCCAGTGGAGATACTCCCTAAGGCTCGAATTGCCGCTAGACGGAGCGGCTGAGGGGTTCCTGCCTCTGTGTAAGTCAAAATCAAATCGAGGGCGGCGGTGGAGGTTTTCATTTGGCTGAGGGCACCAATGGCTCCTGATCGCACCACTTCATTCCAACCCGCCCGGTCTTTGAGGACCGATTTGAAGAGTTTGATCACTTTGGCTTCTTTGGGTTTAGTGGTCAGAGTAGAAGCTGCGATCGCACCGATGGCTCGCAAGGCACTTGCCTCTACGTAGTAACTGGGGTCACCCTTTTCAGCCAAAGGCTTGATGGCTTTGTAGCTCTCATCGGTTTTAAAGGTCGCCATCGCTTCCACCACAGCTCGACGAACTCTGGCATCTCCATCCTTGAGTCCCGGTTTAAGCGCAGCTAACACCTGATCGAGCTTAATCTGAGCGAGCTGCTTGGCGACTTCGACGCGCACGCCCCAAAAGCCATCGACTGCCAGTGCGTCTCCTAAACTTTGAACGGCTTCTAATCCCCCCTTTTTCGCCAACGCCTGAGCGGCATAAATCCGAGAGAGGGGATCGGGATCCTGTTTAAGCTGTGCCTTTAATTCAGGCATAGGATATTCAAGGTTGACCTGTTTGAGAAAGTGATTACCCTGGTCAAAGCTGATCAGCAGGGGTTTTTCCGGGAGGCCAAAGTAAAAACTCTGCTCCTGCTCATGTACCCGAACGGTAAAGGTTTGAAACTCTACGGGTTGCTTGCCCCGGTCATAGCCAAAGGCAATCGGGAGTTTCAAATCAAACAGTCCCTTGGTACTCTCCTTATCCTTTGGATCGACCTGAGTCTGGGTCACGGTCACCTTAGCCATCTTGTGATCGGCATCCCAGCTATAGCCCACCTTATATTCGGGATGACCGCCTCGATAGACATACTGATCAAACAAGAAGAGAAGATTGCGACCTGTCGCTTTTTCAATCGCCCGCAGTAGATCGATGGTTTCCACGGTTTGATGGGCATTGTCCTGAACAAAGGTATGAATCGCTCGCCAAAACAGCTCATCGCCCAACTCGGCCCGAATCATATGGTAGATACAGGCCCCTTTTTCATACAAATGGCGGTCATATAGCTCAATGGCTTCCCGGTAGACATGGGTGACCACAGGCCGACGATAGCGATTACTATCTTCATTGAAATAGTTGCGCGCTTCTCTTAGCCGATAATAGGCGGCATCCTCAGTTCCATACTCATGGTGGGTCCACATCACCTCAGAGTAGGAAGCCATGCCTTCCTTAATCCAGGCATGGGACCAATGCTTGATCACGACTAAATCGCCAAACCATTGGTGGGCCAACTCATGGGCCACTAAACTTTCCGATGACCGATTATCAAGGGCAGCCCGCTCATCCAGTAAGCAGCGATCCGTCAGTAAGGTGGTGGAGGTATTTTCCATACCGCCAAAGATAAAATCATCGATGCACACCTGCGCATACTTGGGATAGGCATAGGGATAGCCGTAATATTCGCTAAAAAACTCGATCATGCGGGGCGTTTTGCCCATGGTGAGTTTGGCCTGATCTTCCCGCCCTTTTTCGACATAATAGGCAACGGGTTTGCCTTGCCACTCGTCAATAATTTCTGCAAATTGCCCAACGGCCAAAGTCATTAGGTAGGTGGGATGAACCTCCCGCTGTAGCCAGTGATAAATTTTCTGTTTGCCATCGACTTCGGTTTCAATCAGCTCCCCATTTGAGATCGCCATATAGGTTTTGGGCACCCGTACCCGAATTTCTGAGGTGGCGAGCTGACCCGGATAGTCAAAGCAGGGAAACCAAAATCGGGAGTCTTCATCCTCCCCTTGGGTCCAGACTTGGGTGGGTTTGTCAGGATAATGCTCATCGGGCTGGACAAAGTAGAGGCCGCGTTGAGGTCGGTGGACGGCATATGCGATCGCAACCGTAAACACTTTCCCCGCCTTCGTCGGCTGCTTCAAGTGAATCTGCAACTGCTCTCCGTCATAGTCAAAGGGCTGTTTGGCACGGCCAACTTTTACCCCGTCAATTTGTAGATCGACGGCATCCAACACTAAGGTCTCAATCCCACTGCGTATTGGGTTTAACCGAATCTGGCAGGTGCCACTAAAGGATTGAGCAGGAATATCTAACGTTAAATCCAGAAAAATATGCTCAACTTGCCCAGGGCGATCGGGGTTGTAGTGAGGCCGTGCCCCTGCCATTTCAAATGACTTGTGTTTCTTAGTTTCAGAATCAAAGAAAAAATGGGACATCATATTACCTTGCTGAGGATGGTGCTAGGGCTAGCTGAAGAGAATTTCCAGCAATGATTGGCTCTCGATCCAGCGTAGCGCTTTATCAGGAACTTAAGGGCTGAAGGCGACATATAAAGTGTAAGTACCACCAGAGCCATCAAAATTGATGAGTGACAGGTCTTTTCTTGCTCCAGCACAAGCCAGTCAGGATCAATCTGAGCTGAAGAATTCCTACAAGATTGAAAAACATACCAACGGGCATTGACTGGTAGAAACACAGGATGAACATAAATCCGGCTTTTGCAAGCGTTTACATGCTACTCTGAGTCGATTTGCCCAGCCTAAGAATGAACCTATTGCGCAAGATATTACCTCGTTCTTTGCCCAAGAGCGACTAAAACATTGAGCTTCCACAACGGAACACCTGCTCTCTTTGCTGCTGCTTCGCGACTATACCCTCGACGGAGCAGCTTAATCACATCCTGTGTTTTGTTCCATGTTGACCCATTAAGAACAATCTTGCGATTTTGGCGAGCCACAACTAGGCCACGGGTTACCATCCGAGCTTCTTCCAAAGCACTCGGGGAATATCGTGGTCTGGTGCTGCTTTTTGCCGCCACGTTGGTAGATAGTTTTGGCTGTCTGGTTGCCGCGGGTTTTCTAGCAGGAGCAGAACGAGGGCGTGTAATCCAGGACGGGGTTCGACGAGCTACTGTAGGATTACGCTTGGGGGTAAACGCAGGCACAGACGGCAGCGGGAGAGCCTCAGGAACAAATGACGCAGGCGGGATAGGTTGAGCGGTAGATGGTTGTTTAGGCTTGGCCTGGGCGATGGTTGGTAGTGCAGACCTTTGGGCAGGGACATTCGCGATATTTCCAGCAATGGCCACTGTTTGCAGCACTTGCTTCCCATTGAGATCAGTGGCTTGCAGTGTGATTGCCCCTTGCTGTTGAGGGTTAAGCTTGATCTTCATTGAGCCGGACCTAGGGATTTTGCCAGGGCTAGGCAATATCGCAACCGTGGGATTATTGCCACCCACGACTTTCCAAGTCAATTCCACATTATCTTGACCAGGTTTCAAGGCATATTGCGCCGGAGCTTTTTGACCATTGATCAGAAAGCTAGCAATTCTCAGCTTTTCAGCCTGAACATTCATAGGTCCAATGGTTTTGGACAAGGTGAAGGGCTGCTGCTCTTCCTGATAAGAGGCCATTATCTTGAAATAATACTGTCCCGGCTTGTGGGCAGCCGTAGGAATATTCTGACAGGTCAAACTCGGCTTGAAGCTGCAATATTTTTCCAAGGTGTCGGGGAGTTTGCCATTCTGGAAGCGATATCGCTGTAGCAAAGCCGCCTCAGCATTGTTGGCATCGACGGTCATAATCTGCAATTCAGTTAACTGGCCTGGGTTCGCAATTTCCCAGTTCAGCTTGATGGGGCCTGGTGCTGAAGCCGATGCAATCGGGCCCGAAGTTGACGTTTGAGCCCTGGAGGTTGGTGCATAGAAGCGGGTAATGAGTGGTACAGCATTGGGTTTAAAGGCAATCAAACGAGTGGTTTGTGCTGCAACTGGCTCACTGGAACCGCTACTGGAAAAAGCTTGTAATTTGAACTTGTATTTGCCAGGATTGGCTGTACCCGTTGTAATTCCGGTACATTCCAAAACGCCTGTGTCGGGCTGCTCAAATTGACAAAAATTGGAGTTTTGGCTGAGTTGGGTTCGTTGTAATTCTTTAGGAATTCCTTGATCAAACCAAAAGGTTTTAGCTACTTCTGATTTGCCTTGGCTTTCACGGAGTACCACCAGCTTGGAGAGTTGTTGGCTATTCTTGACGGTCCAACTCAGTTGAATATCCTTTTGCCCAGTGTGGGGCACAACCGTTTGGCTTGAGCGGAGGGCTGCGATCGCAGGTTCGGCAGGTTTACGCAAGAAAACTTGCCACAGCACGATAGAAGATATCCCTAGCGCTACTAGCAACAGCCCTAGTAACTTGAGAGCATGAGAGCGGGGATAAGGCTGCCAGACGAGTGCACCCTGAGCGAGTAATTGCGGCAGCGGAATCCCATTGGTATCTTGCAAATCCACCTGAAATTGAAATTTACGACCTTTGCCAAACCAAGGTCTGAGCCACCAGCGCTGGGGCTGGACCACTAGCTCCACCTTGCCCGTCTGGTCAGAACCGAGCTGAATCTGAGCAGGCTCTGCCTTGAACGCTAGGCCATTACGAGCAGGCAATCCTTTGGGCTGCATCGTCAACACTCGTTCAAAGCGAGAGGTGTTGGTAATTAAGAGCTGGTAGAGACCGACCCCATCTTTAATAAAGGTCAGATCTGGGGTGAGCATGATGTCGATATCATCTGCCACCAGAAATTTTAAATAAACGTGGTCTTCCCAAAGGATCTCACCCTCTGAAGATTCTAATTGCAACTTCAGTTGGTGCTCCCCAATCGCTGCCACCTCGGTTGGGTGAATTAACACCTCAATTTGATCATGATGATCCTGATCACCACTCATGGCAGGTGCGCCCAGCGTGTAGCAGTCTGGTGGTAATTGGCTGCCCTTTAGCTGATAGTCTCGTCCATGATCTGCAAAGCTCTCTATGGTGATGGTGATCAGCAGCTTGGTCCCTAACTTGAGCGCATAGGGCTGATCTATGGCAGTAATCGGTGCAATCGTAACGGTTGGGGAATTCATTGAGTCTCTCAGCAAAACTAACAAGCGGCATCAGTCAACTTATTGAGTTGAGTAAAACCTATAGCAGCCTTAACGACCACTCTATCGAAGACAAGCAAACCGCATCCATAAAAATCACAGGTTGAATACAGGGTAACGCTTCGGTAGATAAATGGTTTCTGCAGACTGATTTAGCAGTGCCAAACCTCTAAGACCGTCTGCTGGTCTTTATCCTCACTCGCCCTGATACTACCGTAAGGGAGACGAACCTGCCAGCCATACGATCTAGGTAGAGGTGACGACACATATAGATTCAAACCAGGCGAAGCGGCGGTTAACGAGGTTAGGCGAACTCAAGACTGTCTGCCTGTCCTCAGCTCGAAATTCAAGGTTGGCAGATCCAAGTTTTTGCCAGTATGGGCACAAAAAACAGTGGGCAAGTCATCTCACCCACTGACATCACACAAAAGATAATCTTAAAAACAAGCCAAAAATTGGCCGGAAATCACTAACTTAAGCTTTGGGGTTGCGAGTGGTATCACTCGAAATGAAGCCAAAGAAGAACAGACTGATGACGAAGATAATCCAAGCGTAAGTAACAAATTTGAGGATTGCCATAGGAACCTATTTTACCGGTAGAATAGACAGCAATTAAAACTTAATCTTTATTATCATATCGAATTCTTGCCATCTAATCGAGTCCAAACTTTTTGGAAATAAGACTGGATAGAAGGCCAAAGTCGTCTCCAAACTTTACCCAAGCCACTTTCAAGCCAAGCGGTAATGCGATCTAACCCAGTTAGAATCCGTTCTAGGAGGTGTTTTTCATATCCCACCATCACCGCATCTACCTCAATTTCAACGGCGCCATCTTGGGTATAGGTTGCTGGTTGAGACGAAGCCATATCCAACTGTTGAGGCCCATCGGTGGTCAACACTGGCGAACCTACGATTGGCGAGGTCTGAGTTGATGAAGCGGTTAATGAAGAAGCTGAGAGTTTGGTGCCGTAGAGATCGGTCCAAGACAGCCTCGACATGTTGTTGGGAGAAGACGGTACAGACTGGGCTGATTGTGTGCTGCTTTGCCCACTTTGAGGTTGAGGTAACCCAAATAAAGCCGCCATTGCCGATCGCAAGGTACTGGGAATCCAAGTTGCGGCATACTGAACTGGATTTTCAGGGGGCTGTCCGCCTAAAGTCGGGTCTTGACTGAGAATACTGAGACTGGGTTGCAGTTGAGCCTGCTGCTGTTTCCAATGCTGAACCACATAGTCCGAGAGGTCCGTCGCTGTCGGCCCCATCACTTCCCAAGAAGCGGTTTCCCAAGATGCGATCGCACTATCTAACATCTCAATTGCGTCCTGGGTTAGCTTGGGGGTGAGTTGATCCAGGGTGGCTGCCAATCCCTGGGGTAAGGCTAAGGGTAACGGATAAGAAACATCCTCACCGGGCAAGGCCAAGGCTTCCTGAAACAAATTGACTTTGGCTGCCATAGACCCCGTTTGCATCCAGGCCATAGTCTTGCGGAAGACTCTAACAGGAGGCAGCATTTGCGATCTCGTTTTCGGCATCGGCAACTGCCGGACATTCGTCTGAGTGAGGCGATTGAAATCTTGACTGAGCCGCTGCTGTCGTCGGTAATTTGCCAACTCCCACACCATCAGCTTGTGTAATTCTCGTTGTTGGGCTGGGGAGAGGACATCGATTGCCTCATTATCAGGGGTCACCAGCAATACATGGGTCGATTGTAAATCACAGGCAATGCCCTGAACCTTGACCTCCGGCTCTGAAGTAATACCTAACCAGCGCGTCGCTTTATTGTGCAGGGGATTCCGTTTGGCCCAACGCTGTATCCACTTCTGGTAACGGACTCGAATTGTGGGGCGTTGGTGGGAGAGTCCTTTAATCTGGATGGAGAATTGAGGTTCGGTAGCGAACTCATTTTCTGCCTCTTCTTCGCTTAGCTCAGGATCGAGGGTGTCAATTTGAATTGCCGCTAACACATTGCAAATCGGACCCTCAGCATCGCTCGCTAGGCTATCTTGACTTGGATCCATGACAGCCTTCAATAGCCGCTGTCCCTGCATATCTCCTTGCCGGAGGGCCTGTTGGGTAAAGCGGGAGACTTGAAACAATAAATAGATAGGGTACAACCCCAGCTGCATCCCCCATAGAGTCGTCACTTTAGCCTGGCGTAAGTTCCGTTGCCATTGCTCGGTCAACTCTCGAGACTGTTGGAGGATGAGATTAAATAATCGGCTCTGGTAACGGCGTTCCGCTGTCATAATTTCAGTGAAATCCTTGCTCTCGCCAACGAGGCTTGCAATAGAGGAGGGTTGCCCACTTATTGTAAGCTTCAATGCTCCTTTGGGAGAGGGGTCAGCTTTAGAGCCAAGCTATGATGAGAAGAAAGCTGTTTGGCCAATCCACAGAGGCTATGACTTTTGTACTCCATCGGTGGGATGTTCATGAGTATCGTCGCGCAATCGCTGCAGGTATCTTCGCTGATCAAGCGGTAGAACTGTTGGATGGATTTATTCTTGACATGACTCCAGAAGGCCCTTTCCATGCCTATTCTGACCGAACCATCGCGGATTATTTGCGACAAACTCTAGTCGGTCAAGCCTATATCAGTGAGGCCCATCCTGTGACGTTATCTGTCACGTCTGAACCAGAGCCTGATATTGCAATTGTCCGTTTACCCAGCTCTCGGTACCGCAACCAACACCCCACTGCTGAGGATATCTTCTGGCTGATTGAAATTGCAGATTCATCCCTGGATAAAGATCTCAACCAAAAGGCTGAAGCTTATGCTCAGGCTGGCGTTCCAGAATATTGGGTAATTGATCTTAAAAATCAAAATGTTCAGGTGATGCTCAACCCCCAATCTCAGCGCTATCAGTCGGTGACAGAGCATCGGATAGGCAGCCTTAGCCCTCAAGCATTCCCGACCTTGCAGGTTGCAGTGAGTCTGCTTCTAGGGGAGGTTTAGGTTGTATGCTGAACATTTTCCTTGTAGATGAGGACAAGGTCTCTAAGCGATGATGAGGAAATTGTCAGCCCTGAGTGGCCAAGTTCTCTAAAATTGCCATAATGCCCCCTAAACTTTGGCTTTATTATTGTTAGGCAGCTTGAAATAATTCTTGCAGTTCACTAACACCTTTGATGAGCTTGTTTCTTCGATCAGATAGAGATACGAATTCTGCCATTCGACTGCGAGGTCTCAAAAAGTTACTCACTTCATCTACCGTTTTGCAGAATCGATGAGCCGCTCCAAATTCACCAAATCCAAGGGTTGGGTGATACCTGTGTTTGATGAGTTTGTAACGTACTCGGAGTAGAAGGGCTTGGAATACGATGTCTGTTGGAACTGCAATGAAATTGAAAGGAGTATCTGTGCGCTTATTGTAAGTTCGCCGACATTGTTTACAGCGAAACATGGCATAACCGAGGTTGGTTTTACGCTGAAGAAATGAGACTCGGCTGGAGCGGCAGTGAGGGCAATCCATGAAAAGTAGACAGAGTATAGTTTAGAGTAAGCACTCAGCCTATCAGACTGGTGATGATTCCTCAATTTTGGCCACTCAGGGCTGGCCATTTCCCAGAGAATGTCTCGTCTAGTCCGAAAGACACTCTCGTTTTTCAAAAGGCTCGGTTATCACATTAGGAGCTATTTGGATGTTTGTTCACCATTACAATGCACCCTTGCAGGTCTAGGAGCATCCACAACCCTTAATTTCCAGCAGAGTAAGGATTAAGAGCTGCTTTCAATGAACTCAGAAAGTTGATGATTCTTGCCATTTGGCATGAAATCGTTATATCGATCTTGGTTGTAGTAGTACAGCGTCCGAATGGGATAAGGAATATTGATATCTGCTGCATCAAAAGCTTTCTTAATCGCAATAATGGCCTTAGTCTGGACCCGTCTTACCTGAGCTTGTTGAGGTTCAGTCCAATAGCGAACGATAAAGTCAATAGAACTGTCTCCAAATCCAACCAAGTCAATTTCTGGCACGGGGGAAGACAGCACGCCCGCCAACTGCTCGATGGTTTCTTGCAAGAGATTTGCTGCATCTTCCAAAGGTGTATTGTAATCAACTCCTACACTCAGATCAGTTCTCCGACTGGGATAGGCCGTTTGCACCTGCACCGCACTCGTAAACACATTGGCGTTGGGTATCAGGATCCGCTCTCCCTGATAGGTACGAATTTGTGTCGTTCGGAAATTGATTTTTTCGACAGTGCCTTCAAAGCTATCGATAATGATTTGATCATTAATGCTGAAGGGTTCTTGCAATAAGAGTAAAATGCCTGCGAAAAAGTTTTTGATAATATCTTGAAACGCAAAACCAATTGCCACTGAACCTAGACCCAGGGTGGCAATAATATCGCCTAAATCCAAACCTGGAAAAGCTAAGACACAGGCCAATACAACACCAATAACCCAGGTCAACACATAGGCAGTTTTTTCTAGAAGAATTTGAATAGAGCTACTATGGAAAGTGCTCTTGCCAGCTTTGCCTGCAAGGCGCTGAGAGAATTGCGCGATGTAGCGGGTTAGGAACAGGACAATAACGGCTGTTAACACTGCAGGAAATATTTTGACTGCACTAGCCAACAACTCTTTTAAGCTTGACTCAACGGTCTTCAAAATATCGGACATTATTATAGTAATGGACTGCTAGATTCAAATTCGACAAAGGGCTGATACTGCTATCCGCAAGGAAGGGGCCTTGCTAGTTTCTTCTGAAGCATTAACATATATGACTACCAACCCATAGTTGATTTCGGAATATCTCTACTGAAACTTTCCTAAGGCTGCTTCAAAGGATGTTTGCAGTTCATGACCTGCTTTTTCCAAGCCATTCTGGATTTCTTCCCAAGCACTTTCGCTAGATCTTTGGAGCTTGGTGAGCTGAGCTTGCATGGCATCCCGCTTTACTAGGGCTTCTTCCATTAGAGAATGGTATTCAACTTGAGCACTTGCAGCTAACTGATCCGCTTTAGCTTTCATTTCTGCTAGCTGGGCATCATATTGGTTCAGTTGAGCTTTAACTTTTTCGATATAAGCTTGTCGGCTGTCAGTCGTCAATGACATGGGTAAAGCTCCTCTTTCAGTTAGATTCGTGTTCTTGGATCTTGTAACTTATCGGCTGTTCCTGACGTAAGGAATGGCAGATAGGTCGGCAGTAGCGTATTTGTGACTTTTATCTTGATGAAAAAAGGTCACTACTACCGTATCAATGGTTTTTCTGAAAAACGTCTACCTCTAGAAAGAGTCAGCTCTATATCCACAGGCATAGATCTGGTTGATGCAAGCCCCCCTGAGAATGAGTATGGGCAGACCCTCATCTATCCCGAATAGCTGGATATCAGTTTTCTTGCTCGCCCAAATCCCTAATAAAAGAGCGGCCCACCTAAACAGGGGTTAAGGGAAGATGAATAGTGAAGGTACTGCCTTGGCCAGGTTGCGATCTCACCGACAATCCCCCCCCATGGGCTTGAATCACCTGTTGACATAGGTGCAATCCCAAACCATGACCGGAACGGTTATGTTTGGCTCGCTTGAATCGCTCAAAAATCTGTTCTTGATCGGCTTCAGGGATACCTACACCAGTGTCTTGAATGTCGATCAGGAGGTGCTCTGCATCAGAAGTTCCTGAAATGGTCACAGAGCCAGTATCGGTAAACTTGATGGCATTATTGATTAGGTTGGTGAAGACGCGGCGAAGTTCCATGCGATCGCACCTCAATACCCGCACCTTACTCTGCCAATGACAGGTCAACGCTAGTTTCTTCTCTAGGGCTAGAGGGTTGAGTTCCGCCACCACCTCGGTTATCAATTCCTGTACATCAACGGTGATAAAACTAAGTTTCTTTTCTCCCAGTTCGTAACAGTAAACCTCTAGCAAGGTATTGAGCATCTGTAGCAAATTTTGATTGCTGCTGCTAATCCCCGCTAAGGCGTCTGCTACCGCCGGAGCAATTTCCCCAAATACCCCTTGGCGGACTAAGTCGACCATGCGATCGCAGGCGATCAACGGCGTCCGTAAATCATGGGTGAGGCAGGAAATAAAGTTTTCCCGCTGGTCGATGGATTGTTTGAGACGCAGCAGCGATCGCACCCGTGCTTGCAGTTCGTCTAGCTCAACGGGTTTACGAATAAAATCATCAGCCCCAGCATCTAACCCCTTGACTACGCTCGAACGCTCATGGGCAGAAATTAACAAGATGGGAATGTAGGGCAATTGAGGATCGTTGCGAATGGTCTGGGTGACTTCATACCCACTCATCCCTGGCATCATCACATCCAAAATCACCAAATCCGGTTGGGCTTTCTGAATTTGCGCTAGCGCCGCAGCACCACTCTCCGCCAGCTCAATCCGGTAGCCAGCGCTCTCCAGCATCATTTTGAGCAGCACCAAATTATCTAGCATATCATCGACAGCCAGAATATAGCGGTTTGAAATTGAGACAGGTGAGGCAACAGGTGGCATGAGCTTGACTAACAGTACGTTTGCAAAAAAACAGGTCAGTCTCGTTGATGCCCGCAAGATGGCTCAGCTTAAATCATAGGAGATTTTACCCCCCTGCTGGGTAATTGTTGGACATGAATGGGGAAGCGAACCACAAACGTTGATCCTTGCTCCTTTTGACTTGTCACTGAGATCGTCCCTTGCATGGCATTGACCAGGGATTGGGTAATTGCCAACCCCAACCCCGTCCCAGCATGACTGCGGGTCAGGGATTGATCCGCTTGGCGAAAGGGTTCAAAGATAATGTCTAAATGGTCACGGGAAATTCCGATTCCTGTATCTTGAACAGCAATTTCTATCTGTTCTGGGTCGAGCTGTTGAGCCCGAACGGTGATTCCTCCAGACTCGGTGAATTTAATGGCATTGGAGATGAGATTGACTAAAATCCGACGCAGACAGTCAGGGTCATTGGTGAGTTGTAATGCTCGCAGTGAGTCAGGAAATTCGGCCTTCAAGGTGAGGTCTTTCTCTAAGGCGAGAGGTTGAAGTTCCTGTACCGTTGACAGGACAAGCGCAGTGAATTGAACGTCTTCGGGGTGAATTTCTAGGCGGTCGGCCTCAATTTTAGAGAAATCCAATACTTCATTGACCATACTCAAGAGATTGCGACTATTATCAAAAATCCGCTTAACCATATCCAACTGCTGTTCGCTCAACGGATCAGGATACTGGCGGAGGAGCAACTGGGAGAAGCCCATAATGGCATTCATGGGGGTGCGCAACTCGTGGGAGATGGTAGCAATAAACTCAGACTTGAGGCGATAGGCTTGAATTAATTCTTGATTCTGAGATTCAATCTGAGCCCGCTGTTGCGCCAGTTCATGGTTTTGATATCGGAGTTGATCATTGGTTTCTTGCAATTTCTGGTTAGCCGTTCGAGCAGATTGTTCTGCCCGATGCAGACGGATGGCACTCCGAACCGTCCGAGCTAATGTGGCTGGAGAGACACGGGCCTTGGCTAAATAGTCAGCAGCCCCTGCTTTCATCACCTCTACTGCAATTTGCTCATCCCCTTGTCCCGTCAACACGACCAGTGGCGTACCAACATCAAGCTCTTGTAGTTGTTTGACCAGCTCTAGACCATTGAAGTCAGGCAGTAGATAATCAACAAAGACACAGTCATAATGATTGGTTGCCAACAGGGACAAGGCCGTTTTGCCATTGTCGACCTCAGACAAATCGACATCTAAATTTGCCTTGAACAAGGCTCGGCAGACTGCCATCCGATCGACAGCATCATCATCAATGACTAGAATTTTGAAAGTCTCGTCCATCAACCGCACTACAGCATTTCGCAAAGGGTCCAGTATTTGTTGAGGGTGGCCATTACTTCCGCAAAATTGGAGAAGGTTACCGGTTTGAGGATATAACCCGCCACGTTGTGATTGTATGCCTCAATGCGATCGCGATCTTCATCCGAGGTGGTCAGCACCACCACTGGAATCGATTTTAGTTCTGGATCGTTTCGCAACACTTCTAAAAATTCCAACCCGTTCATCTTCGGCATATTGAGATCAAGCAAGATTAAACGGCGATTCTTCGGCACGGATGGCGCTTCTCCGTCTTCTCCCTGCAACATAGCTAACCCTTCAAGGCCATTACTGGCAACATATAAAGGATTAGTGATCATGCCTTTCTTAAACGCCCGCTTGACGTTCATCACGTCTACTTCGTCATCTTCCACGAGTAAAATATTGATTACCTGATTATTCATCTCCTGTTTTATCCAACTTGCAATATTTATTGATTCTTTAAATTGTTCTATTGCTATAAGTTTTTCTAGCCTACAAGACCACTGAAGATACTCACCTCTACACAAAGGAATATTTTAAAAATCTACTCTATAGGAAAGGGGAAATCTAAATGCCTATATTGAAATCATTCATGCATCAAATTTAGGGATGCGAGAACAGCACGATAGCACACTCAGTAAGAAATATCATGACTTGTGGAGGACTACCATATTTTCGAATGCAACCCCTACACAATCTTCAGGTAACGGAAACGCCCTTAAAGAGAAGAAATTCTCTTCGCCGCTGGGTAAGGTAAACGGTACATTCTCGATGGCCCGAGGGTGTTGTTCCCGAATGACTTGTAGGAGTGATAACAAGACATTGGGATACTGTTGAACAAAATCTGGAAAGATCGCTCCCATCTGATGACCAATTTTGCTGTGCAACTCCGTTTCCAGTATGTGTTCTGCGGCTGGGTTGGTGGCAACGAGTTGCAAGGTTTCGCCCAACTTTAGGTCGGGCGAATGCCAAACCAGAAAACCGAGCTGAATATTGCGAATAATCCGTTCGTAAAGTTCAGTTCCTGATTGGGCAACGTCAGCTTGCTGGCGTGCTATCCGTTTTTGAACCAGTAACGCTTCTTGTGGGTGATGAGCGGCTACCAACTGGGCGTCACGCGTAAACTCGCACGACTCTAGTTCTCGGTTGAGTTGGGCTAGTTTCTGTTCTGCCTGTTTTTGGCGAGTGATGTCCTGATGCGACCCGATCATCCGTATGGGTTGTCCATTATTATCCCATTGGGTTTGGCCCCGTGCCAAAATCCACTTATATCTGCCATCCTTACAACGCATTCGAAATTCAGCTCTATACAGCGGTATATTTTTTTGCAGGTGAGCTTCCAGGGCAGCGGCCACTTCTTCTAAGTCATCGGGGTGAAGCAACTGTCGCCATCCCTCCAAGCTATTGTCCACCTCATGCTCGGCATACCCAAGCATCTGTTTCCACTGGCGTGAGAGAAAGGCTTCATTGGTGACAATATTCCAGTCAAATAGACCATCTCCCGTTCCCTGCAACGCAAGCTGCCAGCGTTCTTCACTTTTTCGCAGCTCCAGTTCAGCTTGTTTCCGCCGGGTGATATCCTCCATTACCACCACAGCTCCTAACTTTTGGCCGTCTTGGGCAAAAAGGGGAGCACCACTGGCCAAAATCGTGTGGGGCGGTCCCTGCCTAGGCTTGATCACCATCTCAGCATTTTGAACTGACTCTCCTTGCAGCGCCCGATACAAAGGAATGTCATGCTGAGCCAGTGGTGTTTTGCCATTCGCTTCGTACAGGTCGTAGTAATCGGCCCATTGTTCTGCTGGAATTGAGCGTAATGGCAGTCTATGTAGCTCTTCCGTCGCACGGTTGAAGAGCGTCAAAATGCCTTGAGCGTCGCAGGCAACAATACCGCTGGACAAATTGTCTAAAACGGCCTGCAAAAATATTTGACTATAATCTAAGTCGGATTGTAACGGGGTTACAGTATTTCGTGACTGCATTGTTCCCACCCAGCCCATCGGTTGACTTTGGTTGTCCCAAAGCGGTTCCCCTTGCACTATGACAGGACAAAGATCGCCGTTGATCGGATAGAGGTTGAGATGAATGACAAATGTCTGTTGTTGCTGACAGGCAATTTGCCATTGTTGGCGGCTGTGTTCTCGTCCCGTCGCCGCAACTGATTCCCAAAACGCTTCCCCCAAGCTATCAACGGGCGACCGTCCTGTGAGGGTTTGCCATCGGGCACTGAGTAAATTGACTTGACCTAGATCATCCGCTTGCCATACCACTAGAGGGAGTGCATCAGGTCCTGGCTGTCTGCCATTCACTGACTGCGATGGGAAGACAGGAGGAGAGGAAGGCAATTGAGGGTCGGAAACCATATCATTTGTCAGGCACTCCTCTAAATTCTCCAACGCAAAGCTCCAATCAACAGCAACGTGCTGAACAATTCTTTACGCTCCGTTAACTATCTGTAACACTGAGTCATCCGGTTGCGACTCAATTATTGCTGAGGCCGGAGTCGGATAGCGATCGCAGTGATGTTGTCGTGGCCATTCTTCTGATTAGCCAAGTCCATCAGTTGCTCCGTCCCCCGGACTAAGTTGGTGCGGGAATCCAACAATCCCATCAAATGACTATTCACATGCTTCTCTAACAGCTCCTGATCGCTGAGGCCATCAGAGCACAGGAGTAATACCGTATCTTCTTCTATGGCCAACGTCTGAATGTGCGGATGGAGCGCCTCTCCTGACCAAGGACCCAACGCTTGCGTAAGTTGCTGTCCATAGGCTTGCGCCTCTTCGGGAGAGTAGCCCTGGCGCAAAGCCCGCTGATACGTATTGTGGTCTGTCGTCAATTGTTCTAAGCCCTGCTGTCGCGTCAATCGATATAGGCGGCTATCCCCGATATGCACATATCTCACATGGGAGTTACTCACCAGTACCACAACGGCAGTGGTGCCCATGCGACTGGCACCGGAGCGCTGCTCTTGCTTGTTGACTTCAAATACTGCTTTATTAGCGGCCTTGATAGCCAGTTCTAAACTCATTTCTGTGGGTAGATGATGATGCCAACGACTGTTGAGATAGCTCCGCAGGGTTTTGGTAGCCAATTGACTGGCCACTTCTCCCTTGGCCATTCCCCCCATGCCGTCACAGAGAATGTAGAGCCCTCGATGGTTGCCATCCGGTAGGTCAGGCGTGGATAAGTACTGCTGATCGATCGAGAAATAGTCTTCGTTGTGCGTGCGATCGCGCCCAACATCAGTACGCCCCACTGACTCCAAGCTCAATAAGGGCTGGGATGGGGACAATAGCTGAGTGGGCCGTTCCGACCAGTGCTTAAGCGCCTCCTGATAGGAAACACTACCGGTTTTAGGCATCACTATTTGAGGATCGGTTAAGAGCTGATTCTGATCTTTCATAAATTAAGGCAATTAAAGCTAAATCTGATAGTTGCATTCAACCAGAAGTGCCGGAGAATCTCATCTACCGCTAGCCATAATTGTTATGTATGTCTATCCTTCCGGAGGTAGAGATTACGACCCGCGAGGGACTCAGATTGTTGCCTTTCTCTGTCTCTAGAGAGAGGCCGAATCCTATCTTCCAGACGATGTTTTTTCTTTCTATGCTTTCTAAGGTTGAGGGAGTAGATAGACTACCCACTTTATGCATTTGAGATTCCTATCCACCTTATGTTTAATCCTGACAGTTAACGGCTTATTGCCTGGGGTCGCTAACGCGGCACCGGGGGAGACACGCCGCACATTTGAGGTGCCAACCTACGTGCGCCGGCCTTTGCCCTATACGCTACAAACGGCCCAGGACTGGCAAACGGTGGGGATGAATGCCTTGGTTGCTCAGGATTACGTCAATAGTCTTCAAGCCTTTAATAAGGCTGTGGATCTATCCGCTGGACAAAACCCTAAAATTCTGGAGCAGCGCGGTTGGGTGCATTATTTGCAGGAACGATACGAAGCTGCGATCGCTGACATGAATCGAGCCGCAGCCCTCTATCAAGATCAGTCCCTGACGTCTGACTATCGCAACGTTCGCCGGATCCGGTTATTCATTGAAACCCACGCTGAACGCATGGATGCTGCTAGCTAAATTGAATTGAAATTTATGGACACGACGACTAAATCTAATTGGCTGGCTACAACTTTCAAATTAGAAGGCTCTGTCGCGAGTATCATCCTGCCTCGGATCCTGGCATTTACTGGGTTTACCGTGGCAATCTGTGGGCTTGACTATTTGGGCTACCCCATCTATCTGAAAGAAATTGGTGACCTAACCACTAACGTGGTCTACAACCTGGTGTTGGGTTTACTACTTGTGTTTCGCACCAATACCGCCTACGACCGCTTTTGGGAGGGTCGCAAGACTTGGGGGATATTGGTTGCCAATAGCCGTAACGTTGCCCGCCAGGTCGCCTTACATTGGCCGACTCAAACGCCGATTGGTTCAATGGATCGGGACACCCTTCTGAATCTGCTGGTGGCCTTCGCCATCGCCACAAAATTGCACTTACGGTCAGAACCCATCCAGGATCAACTACGGGACCTTATCTCTGCTGAGCAGGCTGAACTGTTGGCAGAAGCCAAGCATCCTCCTCTGCAAATTGCGTTTTGGATAGGGATGCACCTGCAACAAGCCGTGCAGCAAGGATATATTGATAGCAACCAAGCCACCAACCTCGACCAGTCTTTGAGCCAGATGATCGAAGGAGTTGGTAGTTGTGAGCGGATTAGCTCGACGCCCTTACCCATCGCCTACCGGATTTATTTAAAGCGACTTATTCTGATTTACTGTGTTGGGTTGCCGTTTCGCTGGGTACCCGAGATTCACGGCTGGGCCTTGCCCATGGTGGCTGTGGTTAGCTTCATTCTGTTGGGCATTGAAGAAGTGGGCCGAGAACTGGACAATCCCTTTGGTCAAGACGCGAACGATCTCCCCATTGATGACATTTGCCAAACAATTGCTGACAATATTAATCAGACCAAGGCGATCAATGTCACGGAACAGCAAACTGCATCACAACCATCGGAAAATCCTTCTGAGTGCGATGCTTCCAGCCTATCTTTGACGGCCTCCTACTAAGTGTCTTCACCCTTTATCCTTATTTGAACAAGGTAAGCCATGTCTAAAATTCAGGTTGTTATCATCGAAGATCATGATCTCAGCCGTGTAGGACTCACTGCTGCCCTACAGCATAGTGGTGTGGTGGAAGTTCTTGGATCTGCCCCCAATGGCCGCCAAGGCTTGGAGATGATTCAGCAATATAAGCCCGATGTCGCTATTTTGGACATCGGCTTGCCCGATATCGATGGGATTGAGGTCACCCTGCAGCTCAAACAAGCCCAGCAAGAAGATGACACCCTGCACACCAAGGTGTTAATGCTCACAGCGAATACCAGTGAAGATGCCGTATTAGCTGCCTTTGCTGCCGGAGCGGACTCTTATAGTCTTAAGGAGGTCAGTGTAGATGATCTGCTCAGTGCCATCCAGCTCACCCACGAGGGCAATGCTTGGATCGATCCAAATATCGCTCGCATTGTCTTGCAGCAAGCCAGGGATTCTCAAGCCAGCGATAATCCCCAAGATCCAGAATCAGAAACCACGGTGATTAAAGCCGCGGAACCTGAATACCAAGCCATTTTGAAAACAGAACCGTTGACCGATCGAGAGTTAGAAGTTTTGGAGCTGATTGTAGCGGGTTGTAGTAATGCTGTGATTGCGGACAAGCTCTTTATTTCTGTAGGTACCGTTAAAACCCATGTTCGCAGTATCTTAAATAAGCTTTGTGCCGACGACCGCACTCAAGCTGCCGTGAGAGCCTTGCGTTCAGGCTTAGTCACCTAAATCAAATTAGCCAACCACCCCCAAGATAGCCTCGCTCATTTGTTGGGACAAGACAAGCAAGCAGTAACATGAACTTAGGCCAGTAATCCAAACAGGGGAAGTACGATTCGTCGCTTCTGGACTAACTTATCCCTTACCCGTCAGGGAACCGTCATTTTAGCGATTCCCTTGATTTGCCTGCTGATCACCATTGTCGCCTGGATTGGCACCCGCAAGAACGAAGAATATACCTACCAGCAGGTTGTTCATACCCAAAAAGTACTTCGCGCTAGCGATCAGCTCTTAAACTCCCTCCTCAATGCTGAAACAGGGATTCGAGGCTATGGACTGACTGAGGATCTAAAGTTTTTAACGCCTTACCAACAGGCATTGCCAGAAATTGAACCCACGCTTCAAAACTTATCCCAACTGGTAAAAGACAACCCACAACAACAGCAGCAACTTTCTGAACTGACGCAGTTGGTAGGCCAAGAACTCAATATCCTGGCCAAAACACTGCAACAAATTGAGGATGATTTCCGATTTGCACCTCAGGCTCCCCGGCTCGGGGCTTTGGTAGAGCAAGGGAAAAATCGCATGGATGCGGTCCGACAATCGCTGCAAGAGTTTAAGGATGCAGAGCAGGAGTTGTTAGTCCAACGCCGTACCCGTCTGAGTCAGGCCAGATTTGTGAACGATGCTCTATTGGGGGTTTCTGGAGTCATTAGCCTTTTGGGTTTTGCTGCCGCCTTGTCTTTGTATCGACAAACGGAAAAACAAATACTCCGTCGAGCGGATGAATTGGCGGCAACCAACCGAATTTTGGCAACTGCCAATTTCACTCTGACCGATCGCAATAAAGAATTAGACCAGTTTACCTATGTGGTTTCCCATGATTTGAAAGCCCCCCTGCGGGCCATTGCCAATCTCTCAGAATGGATCGAAGAGGATCTGGAAGGGAAACTAGACGAAGAGAATCGTCATCAGATGGACTTACTGCGCAAACGAGTCCATCGCATGGAAGCTTTGATTAATGGCCTTCTTCAGTTTTCCAGAGTAGGACGTCGCCAGTCCACCGTAGAAACCGTCAGGGTTGGCGAGTTACTCACGGATATTATCGATTCGCTGGCCCCGCCTGCCGATTTCAAGATCGAGATTCAGGAGCCCATGCCAACGCTACAGACGGATACCCTTCAGTTACAGCAAGTCTTTAGTAACCTGCTCAGTAATGCCATCAAGCATCACCATCAGCCTGATGGTCACATTTATGTCTCAGCTAAACCGCAACTGGATGGCTATGAGTTTGCCGTCAGGGATGACGGTCCAGGGATTGCAGAAGTTTATCACGACAAGATCTTTCAAATCTTTCAGGTCCTAGACAGACGGGACTTGACAGAGAACACAGGGATTGGCCTATCCATTATCAAAAAAATTATTGAATCTAAAGGCGGCACGATTCAAGTAGAGTCCGAGGAAAATCAAGGTACGACCTTTCGATTTACTTGGCCCCAGCAAGAGTGACTTTTAAAACAGATGAGGCATTTCCTAGTCAGGCGATCATTCGTGACCTATACAAGCTAGATTCTGGCCCTTTCTGCTCGCTTCGATAATAGCCATACTGCATGAATGGAGCCTGGAATCCAGCCCACCAGGGTTAAGGCAATATTGATAATCAAGGTAATCCCTATCCCCTCGTTTAAAAAAATGCTCACAGGGGGTAACAAAATCGCAAGAGCAACATTGAATAGACTCATATTTCTTATCCAGAAAAAATGTTTGTCAGCTCTATCTTCTGCTAATTACGCTTCCCCCATCATCTACCTGGAGGCTGACTTCCCATGAGTCCTTCAACTAAGTTGCAAAAGTGTAGTGCTGTTGGGCAGGTTCACAAGTGGGCTGCCCAATCCTCTCTCTGTCTTTGGGATGATCAACACTGACTATCTTTGTCCTCAAGGTAGATTCAAACAGCCTACGTATGCCCCTACGCTCATAGCTGAATTGCGATAGCTGCTGATGAAGCAGTATCAAACATACATAGAGAAAACAGCTTATGTTAGCTCGATATGATTCCAAAAATGTGCTGATAGGATCCGCATTGACACTCCTGGCCACTGCCCTGAGCCTATTGGTTGTTGATATCGTTTTTCCAGGTATTGACCTCGCTACCTTTCCAGCCGCACTCATTGGTGGCGTAGCCATCGGTATCGTAAATGCAGTGATCAAACCCATTGTTTACCTCCTCTCCCTCCCCTTAACTTTTTTGAGTTTGGGTGCGTTTTCCTTGGTCGTCAATGGCCTGTGTTTATGGTTAGCCGCCCTGTTTGTTCCTGGATTTAAGGTCAGCGGCCCCCTAGCGTTTATTTTGGCACCTGTCTTGCTCTCTTTTGTTAACACGCTATTGGGTAAGTACTTTGCGGAGAAATTCCCCAATTACGTAGCCGACGACAAGTCATAATCCCTGCTTTTACCTACTGATACCAATTTGTGCCTAGGGGTGTTATTTAGATAGGCTGAGCCTATGTTTATTTCACCCCCCTATGAGTCGAGTCAGTAGAGTGAAACCCCATC
>JANQPU010000065.1 GCA_028285315.1 Acaryochloris sp. IP29b_bin.176 | reverse complement strand
ACCTGATTAGGTAGAAATAGACCTCAAGCCATCGAGAAATCATGGTTTATTTTGCCGTGGAAGTGTTACCCAAAATCCCCTGTTTTTAAACCATGCCTTCAGCGTTGCTATTCGACCAATCGATTGAAGCGAGTCCCGACACTCCAGAGATTGTTCAGACGAATCAGGGCGGTTCAGTGACTACCAGTAATCTTTGGATTTTGCCCTTAGTACAGTAGTGAGCAGCAGCCTTCTTCCGTTGGTTCTAGCATCGATCCACAATGGTTACCGTGAATCACGTTTGGGGCATGACGGATCCTCTGCAATTGCCTGACGTAAATGCGTTGCCCTGGTCGTTAACCCAAAAAGACTTCCCAGGGGTTAGGGTTGGATCGTAATATTGACGGTCTCTCAAGCAGGGCTGTTATCATAAATGAGAATGATAATCATGTCCGACAATCTTGTATTTTGCCAAAAAACTGTTCTCGTTCAAGGTGCAGTAAGGAAATGAGCATACCCGAGAAACTAACCCCTCATCAGCGGCGTGTGTTGGAAGTTCTCTTTTCAACTCCCCAAGAATTCTCTGCTCAAGATCTGCACCAGGAATTAAAAAAGCAGCAACAAAGAGTGGGGTTGGCAACGATTTACCGTGCCCTCAAGGTCCTCCAACAGCATGGAAAGGTGCAAACGCGTGCTTTGCCGAATGGTGAAGCGGTTTATAGTATTGCCTCTGCTCATCGACATCATCTGACCTGTGTCAACTGTGGCAGGTCCATGCCATTAATGAATTGTCCAGTCCACGAGTTAGAACAGGAACTTGCCCAAGCTCAAAAATTTCAAGTTTTTTACCACACTCTAGAATTTTTTGGTCTATGTCAGAACTGCGCTGAAGTGGAGGTTTTAGCCTGAATAGAGGGACTTAGGTGAGCCTCATGTAGGTCATAGGCACTAAAGATCCTAGCCCCTAAAACTGCGGTAAATCCAGGGTAAAACCTGGCAATACCTCTGCCCCTGACAGTTGAGTTGGCAGCGATCGCACTTCTGTATCTTTCCCTGGTTGATAAATCTCCACTTGCTGATCTTGAGGATTGATCAGCCAACCGAGCCGCACGCCATTTTCTGCATATTCCTGCATTTTTGCTTGCAGCACAGCTAAGTCATCGGTCCGAGACCTTAACTCAATCACAAAATCGGGAGCTAGGGGTGGAAATCTTTCTTGCGCTTCTCTTGTGAGGTTATCCCAGCGACTTTGTTCGACCCAGGCAACATCGGGTGATCGTTTTGCACCGTTGGGTAATTGAAACACTGTTGAAGAACTAAACACCCGCCCTAAGCCAGAGACATCATTCCAGTTCCATACCTTTGCACCCAGCGACATTTCGCGATCGCCACTTAAACCGCCAACTGGAGGCATAACGATTAGATCTCCCTGTGCAGTCATCTCAAAGCGCAATCCTTCATTTTGACGACAAATATTGTAAAACTGCGCTTCAGTTAATGCTGCTTTTGAGGCATTGATGGTTAGCGTTTCCATAGACAGCTTACTCAGTGTGTCCTAAATGTCGCCTATGCTCTGATTCTAGTTGAGAAGTGTCTGCGATCGCGACTGTGCCTCGTGAGCAAAGTAACCCATCCCCCCCATTACCTTGAAAAGCTGAAGTTAAGGTGAAGCCCTCTAAATGCGATCTCAAGTTTAGGTAAAGCGATTGTCGTTATTGTTCAATTAACGCCAAGGGCTGCAACAGCTTGTTATGCTGCGTCTTCACCGATCGCTTCAAACTACATCCGTTTCAGTAATTCATCGTACGCATCATGCGTGCCAATCCAGTACCAGTAGATATGATCGGATTCCAACAAACCCAAGACACGGTAATTGAGGCTGACACGAGCAGAATAAATCAGTTGCTTCTGACTAACACGTTTGAACTGAAGACTTGGATGATAAGGGTCTTCCTGCCAAAGGGCATAGGCTTTATCGGCTTTCTCCTGAACGGATACAGGAAGATCGTCCAACCGCTTGCGAAATGACTTGGTGACACTTGATTTCACTGTTGTGTTGGGAATACCTCACCCAGTGGAACCGTTTCTCCTGCCACGATCTCCTGCCGCACCATTGCTGCCATCTGATCCCATTGATCGTCTGTTGTAGCAGCAAAACGGGTTTCCCATTTTTGCTCGTCTTGCAACTCTGCCAAAAAT
>JANQPU010000430.1 GCA_028285315.1 Acaryochloris sp. IP29b_bin.176 | reverse complement strand
AGGTCTGAAAAAGCATCTACAATAGCTAGCGATGACATAAGTTAAGGAAGAAGTGCAGCCTGCACATCATCGCTCATTTTTGAATGAAATAGCCCTGCCGTTGGCCCACCTGTGCTAGTAGCTCATCACCAACGGTATGCCCCAACCGATCATTGACTTCTTTAAACCGATCCAGATCAAAAAACATGGCTGCTATTGACCCCGATGGTAATGCTGAAAACTGTTCCGCTAACCCCACCCGATTGAGTAATCCCGTCAGACTGTCGCTGCAAGCCTGATAGGTCAGCTTAGCCCGCATCTGCACCTCATTAATGCGAATCTGGCGAGCTGCATCGAGTGCTTTGATGGCCATCGCCAAAAAAATAGCTGTGCCAACACAAATCGGCCATTGATGAGTCGCTGCGGTCAAAATAATGGCAGAGGCCAAGGTAGCTTGAACAAAATAATCGTTGGCAACCGTCATAAAAATCATGTTGCCTGCCATTGTGATAGCCCAGAGGGTCGTCAGGGTCCAAAAAAATTGCCCTTCCTGGGCAAAAGCCTGCCAATTGGCAAATGCACTCCCGCAAATCCAAATGCCTCGACCCGCATTAATGACGTTGATCAAAATAGGAGTTTGATAGCGATCTCGCCAGTGAAACAAGCAGCGGCCTGAATAGGCAATAAACGTAACACCCACCCAGAAAGCATAGCCACAGATCCAAGCCACAATTAGTTTGGTATCAACCTGGGACCAAATCGCAGCTGCGATCGCCACAGTTACTGCCGTCGACCCCGAAACGATACGCCACCGCTCTCCCACCAACCGCCGATCCACATCGCGTTGGAGAGCAATTCGCACATTTTCAATATGTGGATTGGAAGAATTCAAACTCTTATCGTAGCGATGCTATCGATCCCCATTGCATTAATTGAAATATCTCTTGTCGATATTCTGCCATGGGAAACACAAACGGATAGCAAAGCATACGAACAGAGATAAGCGTCCCATGACTAGTGTAAAGGATGTCTCCAAAATAGATTGAAAGGGTTCAGAGTATTCTTTACCCATAATTATGCCCACATCAATCCATGAATACTCTGCCCAATTGTTAAGAAAAATCTTGAGAAAATTTCTGCTCCAGCCTTCTGATTAGAGAGGCGAATTATAGACAAACCACCCTACTTAAGGCGCACCCTTTCGCTCTCCTTGGATAGGGTTAGAAGAGTCCCATGTCGTTGAACCTAATCTACTCCATCCGCCTCAATTATTTCTGAGATAGGCAGTTTATGAGCGAATGAGGTAAATGAAATAGGTTTAGAAGTATGCTAATAAAATGATGCACACAATTTCTTCCTATGGGCATCGAATACTCCGTCCATCTCCCCAGCGAATTTGTTAGTTCCAATGTTTGTCAGCTCCTCCCAGATTGGTTAGTCCCTGTTCTATCCGTTTTAATTATTTTCCAACACTGCCCAGTCCTCCTAGTAGAGAAAACAGCAGAAACAGAATTTCATAAACAGCAGTTACGGGCACAATTTGTAAAGGTAGGAAGACTGATTGTGCTGTCATTACAGCATTGGGGCTATCGAGCCGAGATTTTCGACCCCCGCACTGGCTATCCTATTCTTTCGCAGCCCGGCTCACTGAGATTAGATGACGTTGCCGTTGTTCAAAATAGCTTGGGCTATCCCCTCACCCAAACGGGAGGATGCCGGATCATTGAGCATCCCACGTGGGGAAATGCTGTGTTTCCGTCTGTACTTCTATCTTCTGCGGCCCCAGATATTACCCAAGCTGTGGTGGAAGAAGTCCTAGCCGCTTATACTTGCTGACCCAGGAGCTGCAACCGATATAAACTTGCATAGAGTCCATCCTGCTCCATCAGTTGGTCATGGCTCCCTGACTCAGCTAAATGTCCTCGATTGAGAACCAAAATGCGATCGACATTGCGAATCGTCGATAATCGATGAGCAATAATAATGGCGGTTCGTCCCACAAGTAGGCGCTCCAAAGCCTCTTGAATCACTGCCTCAGTACCGACATCCAAACTAGCTGTGGCTTCGTCGAGCACTAAAATACGCGGATTCCGAATCGCGGCCCTTGCAAAGGCCAGTAGCTGTTTCTGACCTCCAGATAGATTGGTTCCCCGTTCTCGCAAGATGGTATGGTAGCCATCTGGCAACGCCTCAATAAACTGGGCCACATTCATCTGTTTGGCTGCCGCCTTGACCGCTTCTAAGGAGTACTCTTCTCCCAAAGAGATGTTGCTTTTCACATCTCCCGCAAACAAAAATCCATCTTGCAAAATGACCCCCACATGGCGACGTAATTCTGCCTGGGGCAAGTCTCGCACATCTACCCCATCGACCAAGATTTGGCCTTTGGAAATCTCATACAATCGGCATAGCAAGCGAATGATTGAGCTTTTCCCCGCCCCGGTGGGACCCACAATCGCTACTTTCTCACCGGGATGGATGCAAAAATTCAAGTCTTTGAGTACCCAGTCCTCTTCTTTGTAGGCAAAAGATACATCTGCAAACTGGACTTCTCCCAAGGGTTGATGATTTGAATGAGCGGGTAGCACGCTGGGGGTTTCTGGGTCTCGGATTTCGACGGGCTGATTCATTAAATCGTTGATGCGTTCCACCGCTGTCAAACCAGCTTGGATTGCCGTAAACTTTTCCGCCAACTGCTGCAGCGGGAAAAACAAGCGCTGGGAATACAAAATAAACGTTGATAAGGTGCCTAGGGTAAGGGCTTCTCCCACCACCTGAACCCCGCCAACCCAGAGCACCCCTGCCACTGCAATAAAGGCAATCCACTCCAAGGTCGCTGAAACCGCCGAGTCGTAGAAAATGGTGCGATCAATAGCGGTGACATAGCGTCGATTGATCTGACGAAACAAGTCAGCATTAAAGGATTCCCGCCGAAATAATTGGACAATGCTAATGCCCATAATATTTTCTTGCAGATTCGAATTCAATGCCGACAACTCTTCTCTTGCCTTGTAATTGGCACGTCGATAGCGATGTTGAAAATAGATAATTAACCCCGTTACTGGAATCAGCAAAAACACCAGCATCAAAGCCAGTTGCCATTGCTGTAGAAACATGAAAAGAACAATGACAAGAATTGAGAACAGATCGCTAACAATGCCAACTGCGCCCGTTGAGAATACATCTCCTAAGGCTTCAACATCACTGGTTAAGCGCGTAATTAACTGGCCGACGGGGGTGCGATCAAAGAAGCGGACTGCTAAGGACAAGACATGGGCAAATAGATCATTCCGAATGTCGGCTGTAATCTCCTGTCCCACTTTTTGAACTAAAAATCCTTGCATAGCCTGTAGCCCAAACCGAATAATCACCGTGACGAGTAACAGCACGGTCAATAGATTAATAGTTTCCGGTAGGGTTAATCCTTGTAGCAAAGCAGCAAAACCCTCAATCCAGCTATTAATCAAGGTAGGCAGGGGAATGTTCTCTAACCCGTTGAAGAACCAAGCCACTGCATCATAGAGCTGAGATTCACTGCGAATGGCTGAAATGGCTTGCCCCACTAGAATGGGTTGCAAGGCTCCCGCTACAGATAAGGGGACCAATAGACTGAATACTGTCAACAGTTCCCGTTGATACTGTCGAGCATAGGGAACTACCCTAAGAATCAGTCGCCAATCGCCTCGAGCTTGGCGCTGAGATCCTTGAAAGGGGGTAGAAGTTGAGGGAGAAGTCATACGTCACAGTGTAGGGTGCAATGCCTTAAAGTTGCACATTCCTTCTAGTCAATCGCACTATCCTTGGTGACCTTAACCTATAGGGGCTTTTTAGTTGCTAAGTTACAAGCAGAGACAACGATTGGAGCAGGATATGGTCTCGGAGGGAGAGAATGATGAAAGTTGCCATTTTTAGCAGTAAATCTTATGACCAAGAGTTCCTTGATGCAGCCAACACCAATTATGGTCATGAGCTTGTTTTCTTTGAGCCTCGCCTAACCGCTGCTACCGCTCCTCTAGCCAAGGATTTTTCGGTTGTTTGTGTGTTCATTAATGACCAGTTAGATGCAGAAACCCTTGAGATCCTGGCAGCGCAAGGGACCCAACTGGTGGCCCTTCGATCAGCGGGATTTAATAACGTTGACCTGGTAAAAGCAGCTGAATTGGATCTTACTATTGTCCGTGTGCCTGCCTATTCTCCCTATGCCGTGGCCGAGCATGCTGTGGGCATGATTTTGATGCTCAATCGCAAGCTGTACAGAGCCTATAACCGAGTGCGAGATGATAATTTTTCCTTGGAAGGGCTACTCGGTTTTGATCTGCATAACTGTCCTGTCGGCATTGTAGGGACGGGCAAAATTGGTCAATGTTTTGCTCAAATTATGAAGGGGTTTGGATGCCAGCTCTTTGCCTATGATCCCTATCCGAATCCAGCCTGTATTGAGCTAGGAGTGACTTATATAGCGCTAGACGATTTGCTAGCTCAAGCCAAGATTATTTCTTTGCACTGTCCATTGATACCAGAAACCCATCACATTATCAATGCCCAGACCTTAGCGGCGCTCCAGCCTGGAACCATGCTGATTAACACTAGCCGAGGTGGACTCATTGATACCCCTGCTGCGATTGGTGCCATCAAGTCTGGACAACTGGGCTATTTGGGCATTGATGTCTACGAACAAGAAGAACACTTATTTTTTGAAGATCTGTCCGATACGGTGATTCAGGATGATCACTTTCAACTCTTACAATCTTTTCCCAATGTTTTAATTACGGCCCATCAAGCATTTTTTACGCGCAATGCCCTGGAAAACATCGCCAACACCACATTAAGCAATATTGCGGATTTCGCGGCAGGATGTCCTTGCGTGAATCAAGTCAAATTGACCTAGACTGGGGTATCCTGATCAACGGTTACCCCTATATTTCAGTGGCTATCAACTAACGCTATTTAGATTTCATTAACTCTCATTAGTGCCAATATTCATGAGTATTAATACTGTCTATACCCAACCGTTTTCGGACCAAAAACCAGGAACTTCAGGACTGCGGAAGCAGGTCACCGTTTTTCAGCAATTTCACTATTTAGAGAATTTTATCCAATCCATTTTTGACAGCCTAGACAACTATCAAGGCCAGACCTTAGTGGTAGGGGGTGACGGTCGTTTCTATAACCGACGTGCGATTCAAGTCATTTTGAAAATGGCTGCAGCCAACGGCTTTGGCAAGGTACTGGTGGGGCAGAATGGCATTCTGTCGACGCCCGCTGTGTCTTGCATTATTCGCAAACACAAAGCGTATGGAGGCATTGTCTTATCCGCTAGTCATAACCCTGGCGGTCCTGAGGGCGATTTTGGCATTAAATATAACATTGGCAATGGCGGGCCCGCTCCCGAGAAGGTGACGGAAGCCATTTACACCCGCAGTCAGGCCATTGATGTCTACCGCATTGTTGAGGCGGACGATGTCAACATCGATCAATTGGGTACCTCTCAATTAGGAGAAATGACGGTCGAGGTGATTGATTCTGTGCAGGACTATGCTCAGCTAATGGAGTCCCTGTTTGATTTTGATCGCATACGGCAATTGCTGGCCTCGGGTGGATTTAGCATGGTCATGGATTCGATGCATGCCGTCACTGGCCCCTATGCTCATGCCCTGTTTGAAGATTGTTTAGGAGCCTCTGCGGGGAGTGTCCAAAATGGTCAACCCCTGGAAGACTTTGGGGGGGGGCATCCCGATCCGAATTTGGTGTATGCCCATGACTTAGTAGAACGCTTGTTTGGAGAGAATGCTCCCAACTTTGGGGCGGCGTCGGATGGGGATGGCGATCGCAATATGATACTGGGGCAACGGTTCTTTGTCACCCCGAGTGATAGTCTGGCGATTCTAACCGCTAACGCCAAGCTAATCCCCGGTTATCAACATGGTCTAGCCGGTGTGGCGCGATCGATGCCGACCAGTCAGGCCGTCGATCGGGTCGCTGCTAAATTAGGCTTTGACTGCTATGAAACCCCCACGGGATGGAAGTTCTTTGGTAACCTTTTAGATGCTAATAAAGCCACCCTCTGCGGAGAAGAAAGCTTTGGTACGGGCTCGAATCATGTGCGGGAGAAGGATGGTCTATGGGCCGTGTTGTTCTGGCTGAATATCCTGGCCGTTCGTCAACAATCGGTAGAGGATATCGTCAAGGAGCATTGGCAAGAGTATGGTCGTAATTACTATTCGCGTCATGACTATGAAGCGGTTGACTCTGAAAAAGCTAATATCCTAATGGCGAATCTGCGTAGTAAGGCCCCCACCCTGCAAAGTCAAAAATTGGGGCAATACGAGGTTAAATATGCGGATGACTTTAGCTATACAGACCCGATTGATGGCAGTATCAGCCAAAAACAGGGGGTCCGCACTGGCTTCACAGATGGTTCTCGCATTGTCTTTCGACTCTCAGGTACTGGCACCCAAGGGGCAACGCTACGGGTGTATTTAGAAAGCTATGAACCCGATATCAGCAAGCAAGGGCTGGATCCGCAAGAAGCCTTGGCTCCTTTAATTACCCTGGCCGATGAAGTCGCTCAAATTCGAACATTGACAGGACGAGACAAGCCTACAGTGATCACCTAATTAGTTGCCTTTGGAGCCATTCACGTCTTAGGTACATGAGCTTTGAGTGATTGGGCTGCATGCTGACGGTGAGTTTACTCAAGATTCTGTTGCATCTCCAATCCCACTGCACGGGTACAAGGATCAGAACTGTTTAGCAGTGCATCTGAGACGTTGTGCTGTTCAATTACACTACGATTCTGACTCAGCTTATACTTGTCTTCTAGCCGGGTAACCGCGATTTCAAAACCGACGATCCCTTTCATCATACCTGTCCGAAATTCTTCAGATAAACTGTGCCATTGAGATTTATAGCTGGCTTCGTAGGTATCCACCATCTCATCAATCATCTGATCCATTAGCTCTGGTTCATCCTTGAAGGTGATAATTTTAGGTGTGCCATAAGCATGGACAGCAATGTAATTCCACGTTGGCACACTCTCATATTTTTCATACAGAGTCGGAGAAATGTAAGCATGAGCCCCGGAAAAAATTGCTAGCGACTCAGCGATATCAAAGGCTTGCCAATGGGGATTTCCTTTCGCAAGATGACCGACTAAGGTCACCACACCTGCTGTCTCAGTGACGACAAGGGGAATATGTGATGCAAAGGGGATGCTATCCACCGTTGATATGAGCGTAGCGAAGCTGTGGGCTTGCATAAATGCAACTAGCTTATCAATATTGTCTTCTTGGAAGGCAGTTGGCCTATGCATATCGAGGTTACCTTGCTTTCTATGACTTCACTTGACATAGCTCTGAGAGGACATAGACGAAGATCTACTCTTCCATCATAGGTAGCAGATTCTAGACTGGAAAGTGAGGCTTACTAACAGAAGGTCGAACATTGGTTTATTCAAAGTCATCCCAACTTAAAAATTAAGGGCCCTACGATCTAACTCCAGTAGGGTTTGGGGCAAATCGAATTAAACCGTTGCATTGCTGATGGGTTCTTGTATAATGGTGGAACTTTGCCTTCAAGGCCCAGGGCGGGTGGCGAAATGGTAGACGCACCACACTCAAAATGTGGCGACTTCGGTCATGAG
>JANQPU010000064.1 GCA_028285315.1 Acaryochloris sp. IP29b_bin.176 | reverse complement strand
AGAAACCACCCCCATTTTCGACCTAGAATTACCCAAACTCCTCGAATCCAAAGGCGTCGAATTCGCCGCCACCCCGCCTGCTGGAAATCGCTGGTTCACCACCCTCCTCAGTTGGGTCATTCCTCCCGTGATCTTCGTCGCCATCTTCCAATTCTTTAGTCGGGGCGGCATCGGCGGCGGCGGTCCCCAAGGGGCTCTCTCCGTCACCAAAAACAAAGCCAAAGTCTATGTCGAAGGTGATGACAACAAAGTCACTTTTGATGACGTCGCTGGGGTAGAAGAATCCAAAGCCGAACTCGCAGAAATCGTTGAATTCCTCCAGGCTCCCCAACGCTTCACCGAGATTGGCGCCAAGATTCCCAAAGGTGTTCTATTGGTAGGACCCCCTGGAACCGGTAAAACCCTTATGGCCAAAGCTGTTGCGGGCGAAGCCGGGGTGCCCTTCTTCAGTATCTCCGGTTCAGAATTTGTGGAACTGTTTGTCGGGACGGGTGCCGCCCGAGTTCGGGACCTGTTTGAGCAAGCCAAAAAGAAAGCCCCTTGCATTATCTTTATTGATGAACTTGATGCGATTGGTAAATCTCGGGCCGGAGGCAATGGCTTCGTGGGGGGCAACGATGAGCGCGAACAAACCCTGAACCAACTCTTGACGGAAATGGATGGTTTTGGGGCAGGAGATGCCACGGTGATTGTCTTGGCGGCGACGAACCGACCTGAAACCCTAGACCCAGCTCTTTTAAGACCCGGTCGATTTGACCGCCAAGTCCTCGTGGACCGTCCGGACCTCAGTGGTCGTCTCGCGATTCTGGAAATCTATGCTAAGAAAGTGAAGCTGGGGGAGAATGTTGACCTCAAGGCTATGGCGACTCGTACCCCTGGGTTTGCAGGGGCAGACTTAGCCAATCTGGTGAATGAAGCGGCTCTGTTGGCGGCGCGTCGAGGCAGTAAACTCGTTGAAACTCAAGATTTTGCGGAAGCCATTGAACGAGTGGTGGCAGGTCTAGAGAAGAAGAGCCGGGTCCTCAATGATAAGGAAAAGAAGATTGTCGCCTATCACGAGGTCGGTCATGCCCTGGTCGGGGCCAAGATGTCGGGCACGGAGCAGGTGGAGAAGATTTCGATTGTCCCCAGAGGAATGGCTGCACTCGGTTACACTCTGCAGGTGCCTACGGAAGATCGGTTCTTGTTGAATGAGGCTGAACTCAGAGGTCAGATTGCGACTCTATTGGGAGGACGAGCGGCTGAGGAAGTGATCTTTGGCAGTATTACGACGGGGGCTTCCAATGACTTGCAAAGAGCGACGGATTTAGCGGAGCAGATGGTGACGTCCTATGGCATGAGTGAGGTGTTAGGACCGCTGGCCTATGACAAGGGTCAGCAGAACAATTTCCTGGGGGGCGGCATGAATGCTCGCCGGATGGTGAGTGATGAGACGGCTAAGGCGATTGATAAGGAGGTCAAGGGGATTGTCGAGTCGGCTCATCAGGAAGCGCTGAGTATTCTCAAGGGGAATAAGGCGCTGCTGGAGATGATCTCGGAGCAGTTGCTGCAGTCGGAGGTGATTGAGGGCGATGCCCTCAGAGAAATGCTGGCCAAGGTCCATCCTGATGTACATACCCAGCCCGCTGAGGAGCAGGAGCCAGTGGCTGTCTAAATCTCAATCAATAGAAGATCCTTCCTTTGGGTGGCCCCCTGCTGAGCAGGGGGTCTTTTTCGATCCAGATGTGATGCAAAAAAACTTTTCTATTTCGAGTATTTGCATAGTGTTGAGAGGATCTAAGTGAACGCTTTACAGTGGATTACACAAAGTGGTAACCCATAAATAGGCGCGTGCATTACTTATAAACAAGGAAGGTTAATATGACTGCGAACGATACCATGGCTCCAGATTTTCTGTTCCTCGCCTTTTTAGGGGCTATTATTCTCATCATCTTTTTACAATCTCGCTCAATTATTAAGCAGCAAGTTTCAGAGAAAGAACTGGAAGAAACACAAGATCAAATTTCGTCATTGACGAGTCAGATCGAAAATATGACGGAAAATAGAGAACAACTGGCGGAGGCGGTGCAGAAAACCCAAGAAAAGCTGGTCGTTATGTTTATGGCGTTGGAAGAGTCCAAACAGCTTGCGGGCCTGTTACCTCAGGTAGATGGAGATCAACCCAATCTCTTAGAAGGTGTCAAAGAGCAATTTGCAGGAATTCTGGAGCAGCAAGACGACTGATCAAAACATCCGATTTAGTCTTTTGCCTTAATTGTGCTGGCAGGGTGAGGAGTACAGCTTACTGGAATCAAAGAAATCAAGGGGGCTGGAAAGTATCTACTTTCCAGCCTTAATGCTTAAAGAGCGATCAAAAGGTCAAGGCTAGTTGGTGAATGGCATAGGTCGCATTGGCTAGAGATTGCTCTCTTTCAGCGTCGGATAACGCTAGCTTGTCAGCATGAATATATGAAATATCCATAAGCTCCAAAACATTAAAAATTGCATTGAGATAAGGTTCTAGGAAATCTCGGTCTTCCCGGCCTGAACCCACTCGGTAATTATATTTTCGGGTTGTGATGACTAATAGCTTTTTACCTGCCAATTGTCCTTGCGGTGTACCATTCTCGATGTGCAAGGTGCGATCGCGCCGGATCACCTGATCAATATATGCCTTAAAGCTGGAAGGCACCGTTAAATTGTACATGGGCATTCCCACCACATAGCAGTCTGCCGCCATCAGTTCATCGATCAGGGTATCGGACAGTGCGACCGCAGCCCTCATCTCTGGGGTTCGCTGCTCCGGTTCAGACTCATAAGCGGCGACCCAAGTTGCATCAATATGAGGGATAGGTGAGCTGCCCAGATCGCGATAGATCAGGGTATGATTGGGGTTCGCTTGTTGCCATTGAGAGACAAACGCCTGTGTAAGTTGACGGGACAATGATCCTTGGATGCGAGCACTAGCATCCAGATGAAGTAAGCAACGAGGCTTCGATTCAGAAGTAAGCATACTTTACAGTCTACTTGCCAAGCCAAAATTAAGAATTGTTGTTGACAGCATCTGAGTATGACTAGACAATGCAAGTCTATTGGTTGGGACTACAAAACCCTAAAGTAGGAATTGTTAGTTCAACAGGAGTGAGGTTGAGTGTTCAATACAATCCTGGTCGCCCTGGATAGCCCCGAACTTTCTGAGCGGGTCATGCAGGCCCTCAAGAGTCTTCAACTAGAGTCAGTGGAGAAAGTGATCCTAACTCACGTGATTTCTACCAACGAAATCGGTGAGGAGAAACCTGCAGATCGCCCTTATTCCGATCCGAAACTGGGATTATTTCGCCATATTGAAGAAGAATTACAAACCCACCAAGCGTCACTTCCTTGCGACAGTAGTTTAGAAATAGTGACGGGTGATCCGGCCGAAGAAATTGTCCGGCTAGCCAATATCTACAAAGCAAATTTAATTTTGATTGGCAGTCGAGGGTTAACAGGCGTGACTCGAATTCTTCAACGATCTGTCAGCAGCCAGGTGGTCAGTGATGCCTCCTGCTCAGTGATGGTAGTGCGCTAGACTTCCGAACTACGCCATTCCAAAAATGCCTTTAATCGCAGTAGGGTCAGGCTTTGGCCCACATTGAGAGGAAGCAATGAAACCCCCTCTAGGCGGGACTGCACCCATTTTTCTCCCCAGGACCATTCTTGAAAACCATCCACCCCTTTGCTCAAGATGAATCGCAGGGTGTTGCTATCAGCCACATCAATGTGATGTTGGATTTCGACAGGACCAAGCCAGCTCGTAAAGACGGCCCCTGGTTTTAATATTGAGGGTAAATCATCTGAAAACGTTTGGGGCCATAGCCATTGTCTAATTTGTGATCCCTGAGTTAACGCATTCCGCAATGCTGTCTCGGAGGCATTAATTTCAATTCTGAGTTTACTCGTTTGAAAACTACCAAACATGAGGTTTAGGTCTAACGTAGATACGGCTGGCTTATCTAGTATTTTAGGGGGTCTGACTGTTAGTCAGGGAGAGCAGGCTTCTAGAATTGGGAAAGCAATGATGGAGAATAACCCTCACCTTGGCTAAACAGCGACTGGATACCTTACTCGTTTCATTAGAGTTATGTACCTCCCGGCAGCAGGCCCAGCGGGTGATCCGAGCTGGGGAAGTAAGGGTTAATGACCACATTATTGACAAACCAGGGACAGAAGTTCAATTAACGGCAGATATTCAGGTCAAACAAAAGTCTCCCTATGTCTCTCGTGGTGGCCATAAGTTAGAAAAGGCATTAGCTGAATTTCCTATTCAAGTGCAAGACCGAATTTGTCTAGATGGCGGCATCTCTACAGGGGGATTTACGGACTGTCTACTGCAAGCGGGGGCTAAACAGATTTATGGCATTGATGTTGGCTATGGACAGGTAGCTTGGAAACTTCGTACTGATCCTCGGGTAATTCTGAGAGAACGCACCAATCTTCGCTATCTTCAACCTGCTGATTTGTATGCTGAGCAAGCCTCTATGCCTGATTTAGGCGTGATTGATGTCTCGTTCATTTCCCTCACCAAAATATTGCCTGCATTGTGGCAGCTCTTACAACCTCCACGGGAGATCGTTCTCCTCGTCAAACCCCAGTTTGAAGTGGGCCAGGATCGAGTGGGTAAACAGGGTGTGGTACGAGATTCCCATGCACACGGAGATGCGATCGCACAAGTCTGGAAATCTGCATCAGCCTTGGGGTGGCACTATGCAGGGTTAACCTGGTCCCCCTTACCAGGTCCAAAGGGCAATATTGAGTTTTTATTGTGGCTCCAGCAAGGAGAGAGTGAACCTGCTCCTTCTCAACACGATTTTTTTAATGTTGCAGTGGAGGCCCAAAGAATGCTCTCTCAACACACAGTTTGAAGACACTATGTTGCGTTATCGATGGTTAACTCAATTAAGGTCAGCTCTCAATTCTGCTGAGGAAACGCTCATAGGTTGACCGAGCGCACCATCACCATTGACGCTGCACTTGGCAACTCGGCAACAGAATAGAAATGCACATCATGTTTCCAAGACTCTGCTTTTGAATTAGATCACTACTACTCAATCGAAACCCCGCGCACTGTTGCCGCTTGTCGTCGTCCAGCCAAAGGCGCTCTAGCCGCAGCCCGCTCTCGTAAGCGGTGGGATTGGAAGTGGGCTTGCCAGAGGGAGGGAGCATCTAAGGTTTCCCCTCCGTGGGCCGTTAAGCGTTGCCGCACTTGGCACAAGACAGGGGTATTCACACACATCCCTGAAATAATCACCTGTCCCTTCGTCAAGGCGGGTAATTCCTTGAGTAAATCTCGACCTGCGGCTTCGACACCGTACTTGAGGCTGTCTTGATCCACGGGGTTGACGATGCGCATGATGAACTGGCTCATGCATTGCGATAGGACATCTGAATCTAGCTTGCCAGGGCGTTGGGTAATCAGTCCTACGCCTAACCCAAATTTGCGGCCTTCACTGAGGATGGTGCGGATCACCGCTTTGCAGCGGGAAGGCTCATGGGCGGGGGCAAAACGGTGGGCTTCTTCCAGCAGAGTAAAGACGGGATAGGGTAAATAGTTTTCATCTTCTGCGGTGATTTTCTCTTTCAGAGTATTCATGCGAGCCTGGTTAGCCTGACGAAGGATGGCTGCACAAATCACCTGCTGCTCTTCTTGACTAATCTCGTTCATTTGCAGCACGGTGACCTGTCCCGGTTCAAACAAATCTTGGGGGGTGAGATGCTCAAAGGCGTGGAAGTAGGGGGAGTTGGCGAGTTTCTCTAATTTCCATTCCAGGGCTTGGGCCGAGGAGCCAGGCTGATCGTTACCATTCTTATCTTGAACAATGTCTGCTTCGTTGACCTCAAAGATTAAATCATTGATATCCCAACGGGCATTTTTACGCTTTTTAGCTTGGAGATTGTTAAAGGCTTTATTGAGGATGGCTTGCTGGCGCTCACTCATTTCTGGCAGCAGCATCTTGATATCGGCATAGTTGAGGGAGGATATCCGAATGGTAATCTGCTCAGGCGTAAGGATTTGCACCTGGGGGGCATAGCCATCGTCACTGCTAAAGGCAGGATGACCGCGCATGGCTTCTAGGGTGCCATATTCGCCGTGGGGGTCAAAGATCAGGACAGCAGCCCGGTTGTAGGGACGCAGCAGTTCTTCGATCAGGACGCCAGCGGTGTAGGATTTACCGGAGCCTGTACCCGCCAAAATCGCCATATGGGTACTGACGAGCGCTTTAACATCAAGGCTAATGGGAACGGCATCGCGATCTCGCAACAGTAGCGACCCAATGGTGGCCGATCCAACCTCCCCCGTTTGTCGCTTATTCAGAATCCGTCGCAAGGTTGGATCATCCGCTCGATACACTTTAGCCCCCGGTTCGGGGGGCTGACGTGGATTCATAAACCCGAGATTGGGATGGAAGTAACCGATCACATCCACAGCCACTTCATAGATTTCAGGACTGGAATATTTAAAGCCGATCAGAGAGGCAATAGCGCTGGGGTCGATTTCTGTATCCGCAAAAATCCGATCTGGGAGGTGATCGACGAGGGTGCAGGCCGAAATCTTCCCTAAAATTTCGACGGGGATATTGTCAGTATGGGTGAGGCGATAGGACACAAACTCACCAATTTTGATGTGTTGGGTATCGGCGGTGATGAACACGTACTGGTTACCGCTGTCTCCAGGTCCTTTGACCGTGCCAATCACATTGGTAGCCTGTTTGTGCTGCTCTCGAACCATAAACCCTGTCCACAACCCGCTTTCTGTTGGCTACATGGTATACGAGGGATGCTAAATTGACACCTCTATTCCTAATCCTTGGGTCAGAAACGGACGAAACTGGGAACTTAGAGAGCGTTCAGAAACGTCTCTATTGATGACGGAGACTGTGATTGAGCCAACAGGGATATAGTGATTGCAATAACGCCAGCTTGCGAATGCGTTTGTTAGTCTTTGTAAAGAATCGAGAAGCGTCACAACCAAAATTCCCAACGATGGGTTTGCTAAGATGCCAATAATTCAACTTGGCCCTGAACCATACCCCAAAATCGCTCTTGTTTGAACGTGTTCCTGACCCAGCTCTGTTTCAGTCTGCCGATGTGGAGGGCATCTGATGCCAACGCAGCAGTATCATCCCCCAGCAACAACCATTGCTAACCGCTACCGCATTGTGCGGGAACTCGGGCAAGGCGGATTTGGCTGTACCTACTTGGTTGAAGATATTCATCGGTTTAATGAGCGGTGCGTCCTCAAGGAGTTTGCCCCCGCTAGTGAAAGCAGTGAACTCCTGCTGACGAAGGCGAAAGAGCTATTTGTCCGTGAAGCGGCGGTTCTGTATAAGCTGGATCATCCTCAAATTCCGCGTTTCCGAGAATGGTTTATGGGACCGCAGGATCGGTCTTTGTGTCTGGTTCAAGACTATGTGGAAGGAGCAACCTATCAGACGTTGCTGCGCGAGCGGGTCGGCCAGGGGCAAACCTATACAGAGTCAGAAGTTTATACCTTTTTAACTCAACTATTGCCGGTTCTTGACTATATCCATCGGCAAGGGTTAATCCATCGAGATATCTCCCCAGATAATTTGATTCAGCGGCAAAACGATGGGTTGCCGATTCTGATTGACTTTGGCGGCGTCAAGCAAATTACGGCTAGTTTTGGCAAGTTTGTGGACCCCGATAATCCCGATCGCAAATTTGGTGAGACCACGATTCTAGGGAAGCCAGGATATGCCCCAGAAGAGCAGATTCGATTGGGCAAAGTTTACGAGCATAGCGATCTGTACGCCCTAGGGGTAACGGCCCTCGTGATGCTGATGGGCCAAGACCCACAGGAATTTTATGACGCCAACACCCGGACCTTTCAGTGGCGACATATCGGCGTGGATGAGGAATTGGCGCGGATTTTAGAGACCATGGTTGCTGCCCAGGCCAATGCCCGCTATCCCTCTGCCCAACGAGCCCTAAGAGATTTAGAGCAACTGGGTCATCTGGCCACTCCTTCGCCAGGACAAAAATTGCCCACACCTCCAACCCTGAACCAGGCAAAACCCGATTTCCCGCCCCCGCCCCCAACGGATGTCGCCGAGTTTAAGGCCGAAATCACGCAGCATACGGTCGTTGCTGAACCCGTAGTGAAAGAACCGGGGGTAGTGACCAAGGTCGGCAACAAAGTCCAAAATTGGACGATTACCCTGCTGAAGCAGGTGCTGATTCTAGGTGCGATCGCAACCCTCTTAGGCGGCGTGATCTGGGCTATCCGCGAGCGGATCGAGACCAGCAGCGTCACTACGCCCAACAGTCAGGAAGAGCCTGCCAAACCCAAAGAACCACCACCCTTATCTCGGGAAGAGTTGGCCCGTAAGGCCCGCTTGTTTGAGCGCATTGATGCATTGGGCATTCCTACTAGCTATTTCAACCAGATCACAAATGAAGCTTTTTTCTTGGAATATCCCAACTATGAGGGGCGAGCCTTGACCCGGAGTGAGGCGGATGCCCCGTTGCGAGAGCAATGGGATGAAGTGGGGTTCCAAGTTCTAGAGGCAATGGGCAAGCTCAATCCAGGGGTGCGCGATCGCATTGGCCAATACCGTCTTCGCGATCGCCAGCGTCTAGACAACCAGTTGCGCAGAAAAAAGGTCAACAGGCGCCGCTTTTATCGGCAAGTAGATGAGCAATTGGTGGATGATTTACCGATGTATCGGGATGTCGATCTTCAAGGTAAACGAGCCCAACAACTGTGGTTTGCCATTGCCCAAGATCAGCTTTTAGAGATTGAGGATGATTAGAGAAGTAAAAAATAACCAACCTAAACACTTTTACTTAATTTCTTCCTCAATAAATTACTCTTAAAAAGAGATATATATTCTCTAGTCTATGGTTAATAGTACTAAAGCTCCAATGATTGTTGTACTCCGTCATTGACTCCACCTTTTTCTAGGAAGTCATCAATTTCTTCACGATTTAGGAACGGGGCCTTTCTTACTTTGTTATATAGGTTTAACGTTCTACTTCTTGCACGAGTGAGAAAATCTTCATAGCGTAGTGGAAATATTTCTACACGTCCGTCCATTTTACTACTCTTGCCACCCTGATATCGCTTAATATCCCTTCCAAGTCCAAAACATCTAGCAGTCATAAAATCCTCATCAAAATGACCTTTCTCCAGGAGTTCTTGAATGTACTTCCAAGGCTGCTCAATTTCTTTGTCACCCAGTGGTACATCAGGTGCTTTTAGCTCGACAATAACAATATTTTTAGGGCCTAGTTCAGATCCTTGATCATCATATTCCGGCCTTGAGTAAATGCCTACAGTACTATCAGTCGTTATAACAAAGTCGGGCCTATTTCTTGATCCTTTACCCTCAGACTTAAATATTTTTTGGATGACCTTTGTCATACCTTCATTAGAAGTATATTCGATCGTTTCAAACTCTGGCCCAAATATCCATAATCCTCTTTTAAAAAGAGGCTGTAGCTCTTTTATCTCATCAGCATTATCATTGTCAATCTTCTTCCTTATCTCATCAATAAGTTTGAGTCTTGTTTGCAGCTCATTGAGAACTGTTTTAGCAGTTTCAATATCCCATTGACTTAAAATATCATCGAGTTTATCAAAATCATTAATAGATATGTCTTTGAGCTTATTTAACAAAGAATATTGATTTTTTGAAGCTTCTAGCTTTGCAAGTATTGAAGCAATATTATCTAAGTCTGAAGGTCTTATACTATTGCATTCTTCTTGAACTTTATTTATAAAACTATTCCAAATACTAGCATCCATTAACGACATCTCATTGATGTAATGCCTGTTTGTCTCTTGAAGTTCTTGGGTGCGTGTTAGTCGCGTTGTTCGTGTTAGATCAAGCAAGAATTTCTTGATCTCTTCATTAACTAATTGAATACATTTTTGAGTATTGTTATGATCTTCATTAAAGCCTGTCCAATCAGATTTCACTAAATCCTTAAGAGGATCAGCTTTAATAATAAAACCATATTGTTTGGCTTCGCGTGATCGCCCATCAATAAAAGCATTATCATTAAAGGTCTTCCATGAAGCTTCTCCGACTAATCGATCTTGAACATGCCAAGCTATACCATGATGTTTTGTGGTTCTATCAGCTTTTTGTGTATTTATCGCAAGAATGAGTAAATCACCAACATCTTCAACTTGCAGTGGAATTTCATGAATATTGTCTTTAGGAAGATCTGAGAAAGTAACTAATTGATCATCTACAGTGACTTGGAATTCTGGATCTCGAAGGAATCTTAATCCTATTTGCGATCGAATTTCATCTGCATCTATACCAGTATCAATGATAGTTGTAGTATATATTTTTGTCCCTGTGCTATCTGTTTCCTTTTGTTCAATTTGCTTGCAAGCTAAGGGATATTCTCCATGAATTGGAATCCAAACACGAAATTTAACTAACTGACCATCCTTAGCAGTTTCTACAAAAAACTCATCTGTCTCACTAAAACAAAAGCCTGCGTGTCTCCCTAAACCATTTTTACCAAATGTCATACGTGGCGGTTTATTCGACCTGTTCGGAGGTGCCTCAGCATATTCTCCTTGATATTCTCTTCGGTTGTAAGCCAGAGTCATCCATCTCTGCTGAAACTCATCGGCAGTCATACCACTCCCATCATCTTCAATGGAAAATGTCTGATTTCTATTTTTATTAGGCCATCTTATATTGACATGACAGGCATATGCATCCCATGCGTTAGCTATAAGCTCTATGACAGCAATAGTAGGATCAGCAAGAATTCTGTTTCCTGCATGAGTTTCTAGAAACCTTGTGTCATACCTAACTGGCAACAATTCCAATTGATTATTATCGGGCATGCTGAATTTTTTAGAGAGAGAGGCATTAGAAAGAATCATATTCGATCATCCATATAAAACCAGAAATATGACTGCGAGTATATTCAGTGATTCCGTCAATATAGAACATTAGTACTATATCTTATCCCTTGTAGCTCAATTTATAAAGAGAGTCTCTAAGAAACTATTTTGGCCCCTAGGATTCTTGTCTAGTTATTGCTGGGATGTAGATGGCAGATTTTCACCAAAAGCTTTCCACACATATCTTCTGCAACTATTCCTTTCACGACGGATTGTGTAGAAACTAATTATCCTCTCAGATTGAATTAAGCTGGCTCTCGTCTGGGCGGGATAGAATACAGGCTTCCTCCTGCTTATCAAAAGTGATAGTTCTGGAGTTTTGCAGAAAATCTGAGCATAATTTATAAATTAAAAGCATTATATGGACATTAGTTTCATTGATGGTTTTTCAGGCGTGATTCCTGAGCTATACCTTAGTATTTTGTCGCTGATCGCCATATACAGCTTCCATAAGATCTCCATTATTTGGCGGTACTATCGCACACGCAGTCAAAACATCCAACCGTTGCAGCGGTTCTCTGAATCAGAATTTCCCCGAGTTACCATTCAGTTGCCCCTATTCAATGAAATGTATGTGGTGGATCGGCTGTTAGAGGCTGTCGCTGCATTGCGGTATCCTGCCGATAAACTCCAAATCCAGGTGCTGGATGATTCGACAGATGAAACACGAGAGATGTGTCAGGCAAAGGTGCAAGAGCTGAAGCAGCGCCAGATGAATATTGACTACATTCATCGCTGCGATCGCAAAGGATACAAAGCTGGGGCACTCTCTTACGGACTCCAGTCAGCCACAGGCGAATTGGTGATGATCTTCGATGCTGATTTTGTCCCGTTCGCCGATACGTTGCTCAGCATGGTTCACTATTTCACAAACCCGAAAGTCGGGATGGTCCAAGCTCGCTGGGGACATATTAATCGCCATTATTCTATCCTCACAGAAATCCAAGCCCTGATGTTAGATGGACATTTTGTCACCGAACAAACCTCTCGGAATCGTTCAGGTTGTTTTTTCAATTTCAATGGCACTGCTGGAATATGGCGCATCCAAACTATCGAAGAGGCAGGGGGATGGCAACATACAACAGTGACGGAGGATTTAGATCTATCTTATCGGGCGCAGCTCCAGGGGTGGGAATGTGTTTATTTGCCCAATATTGTGGTGCCCGCTGAACTGCCGATGGAAATGAATTCCTTTAAATCCCAGCAGTTTCGGTGGGCCAAAGGAGCAAGCCAAGTTGCTAAAAAGCTATTGATGCCAGTATTGACATCTCAGGTTCCTTGGCAGGTAAAGTGGGAAGCCTTTTTCCATCTCACTAATAATTTTAATTACCTATTGCTGTTGGTATTGCTACTGTTGTCTTTGCCATACCAACTCTTTCTTGCCCAAACCGGTTGGCGGTATGGCCTTGCGATCCATCTGCCACTCTTCCTCGTGACAACCCTCAGCTTACTAGCCTTTTATGCAGTTGCTCAGGAAGAACAACGAGGCAAACAATCGCCTTGGAAACTGGCCTCGAATCTATTTTTGTTGATGAGTGTGGGGATTGGGCTCAGTATTAATCAATCCTTAGCCGTTTGTGATGGTCTTTTTCGGGTAGGGCGCGATTTTGTACGTACTCCCAAGCATGGCGTCACCAGTAACGAAGAGAACTGGAAGACCCGAAAATATCGCGCCGCCAAAAACTTAGTTCCTTACTTGGAACTTTCAATGATTGTTTATCTGCTCCTAACGATAACCGTAGCAGTATTCAACGCCCATTATCTGTCGCTACCGTTTCTATTGCTCTTCTTAATTGGCTTTATTTACGTCCTCACCCTCAGCATGTTCCAACATCGTTGATGGGTTGGGGACATGCCTGGCAATACAACAAGGCAGAACCGACTTTCAAGATCCTGATCCAAGTGCTAAGGTTTCAGCAGTGAGCTTAGCCGAACCGCTGAACCGCAGCCCGGTTGACTGGGGCGTAATATGCATATTCGCAGGCTTGCCGGGAGGATTAACCCAAAGTGTAATTTTTACTAGCCAGCATCTCACGCACTGTTTCGGCGTCGACAGGCTTGCAAAACAAATATCCTTGTCCGTACTCACAACCCAGAGCTTTGAGTTGCAATTGTTGTTCCGTCGTTTCGATACCTTCAGCCACCACATCCATACCCATGGTTTGAGCTAAGGTAACAATCGCCTGGACAATGGCAACGTTATCATCAGCAGCATCAAGGCGACAAACAAAGGACCGATCCACTTTCAAGGTATTCACGGGGAAACGGTGCAGGTAACTTAATGAAGAATAGCCCGTACCAAAATCATCAATGCTCAAGTGGATTTGACGGGCTCTGAGTTGATCGAGAATCTTAGCGGCGGAGTCAGAGTTCTCCATAATGGCGCTTTCTGTAATTTCCAGCTTTAAGCAATGGGCGGGGAGTTGCGTTTGGGCCAAAACTTGGTCGATTACTTCAATCAGGTTGGGTTGAGAGAATTGTTTGACAGATAAATTCACGCTCATCGTCAAGGGAATATCAGTCACATTGTGGGTCTGCCATTCGTTTAATTGGCGACAAGCTTCTCGCAACACCCACTCCCCTAAGGGGATGATCAAGCCTGTATCTTCAGCCAGGGGAATAAATTTCCCAGGTGACACAAATCCTAATTCAGGGCTAATCCAGCGAACAAGAGCTTCGAACCCGGTAATTATTCCGGTCTCTAGAGCCACAATCGGTTGATAGTTAAGAATAAATTCTTGACGTTCGATGGCCCGTCGCAAGTCCGTTTCCAGCTGCAGTGAACTTTGGACATCTGCATGCATGCTGGCATTAAAGACGATATGCCGTGCTTTGCCCAAAGCTTTGGCCCGATACATTGCCGTATCCGCATCCCGTAGCATCTCTGTGGGTTGCTGATAGTCTGGGTGGCTCATGACAATGCCAATACTGGCAGAGATAAAAAATTCATTGTCCCCAATATGAAACGGTTCTAACAAACTTTGCTGAATAGCATTGGCAAGGTCTGTGGCCTGATGCTCATTGGAAACATCTTTAAGCAGAATTGTAAATTCATCTCCGCCTAAACGAGCAAGGAGTTGATCACCCACACAGCGTTGAAAGCGTTTGGCAATCGCAACGAGAAACTGATCTCCCACCAAATGTCCCAGGGAATCATTAATGGCTTTGAAGCGATCGCAATCTAAAAACAATAAGGCAAACGATCGGTCTGGATGCTGTTGGATTTCTTGAAGGGTTGCCTCTAAACAGTTAAGAAACAAGGTGCGATTGGGCAAATCCGTAAGCGGATCGTGCATCGCCATATATTTAAGCTGCTCTTGCGCTTTTTCCCGCTCAGCAATTTCTTGTTTTAACCGTTCAGTCCGCTGAATCACTCTTTGCTCTAAGTCAGCATTGAGCGCTTGAATTTGGGCTTCAGCAGCAATGCGATCGCGTACCTCGGCTTGCAGCTGCTCATTCTGTTGGCGCTGCTCTTTTTGCAGACGACCAATCGTCAGCTGGTTTTCCACACGAGCTAGAATCTCAGCCAGTTGAAATGGCTTGGTAATATAGTCCACGCCACCGACGGTAAACGCCTTTACCTTATCTAAAGCATCGTCTAAGGCACTAATAAAAACGACTGGAATTTCTTGAGTGGCCGCGTCAGCTTTCAATCGCTCACAGACAGTATAGCCATCCATCTCTGGCATCTTGATATCCAGCAAGATCAAGTCGGGCATAATATTTTTTGCCCCAATGAGTGCCATAGAGCCATTAGCTGCGCCTCGCACCTGATAGCCTTGTTTGGTCAACGCCGTAGATAAGATTTGCAAGTTATGAGGGGTATCATCAACGATCAAAATCAAGCCTTTCGACTCTTCACTGGAAGGCGGATCCACCGTCTGGGATGGCGTATTTAGTGTCATGACCAAATTCGGCTAAGAAAGGAGTGGAACGATAAGCTGAGGTTGCCCTTTAGTGTACCCAGTTGCATAAAATCAAGTACTTTTGGGTAATAACTGAGGCGGATTTTAAATCACCGCCGACAATCTCACCCACAAATGGCACCCTCAACCAAGGTAACCTTAGTCCAGCCGAACCAGACCACGCACCTGCGAACTAAAGATCACAATCACATTGATTTTGATTGATCTAGTGCTCTACCACAGTGATTTAGACAGTTTTTTAAACGCAAAACACCTTAAATGAAAGAATTTCAGCCTTGTAGAAGGCTATCATTTTCTGTGTGGTCGAGCACTAGTGAAGGCATGACCATTCGATCGAGCGATCGCAGCCTTATCCTGGGCAACCGCGCTACTAACCTCGATGGCCACAGCATTGATCTGACTGCCCGCAACAACCGATTCCTGGGTCAGTTGTCGTGCCTACCCAATAACCGACTTAGTTGAGCTGCCAACTCCAGTACGAGGGTTCAAGATTACCAAATTGGAGATATCTCAACCCTCCTTGAAATTCCCATCAGCATTGATGAGATACGACTAATCGTGGCATTAATCCCCCGCAATGTCTCAGCTCAGAGTTCTTCATTTTGGGCAATCAGTCAGGTCCCTATTGATGGCACTGTTGATCCGGGTGCATAAGTGATCCTGATATCAAGTCAACGCAACAAACGGTAAGCGCGGCCCTCTGAGAGAACCTTTGGGGCTCGCTGATGAGGAGGGATGGTTCGCCATCACCTTAAAGAAACTACAGCCAGGTGATCGACTGAGTGCAATTGCAATCTATGTAAAGCATGGTACTTGGAAGCCTGCAATAAATACTAAAGATCAAAAGCCTTTAGTGTCTTCTGTTGGATTAGCTAAATCGATGGTCCAACCTAAGAACAATTGATTACTGTCGTGCAATTACACTCCATCCTGAATGTGGAATAGACCTGCACAGGCTACAGATATACAAGGAATTATTCAAAGTAGTAATGATGAAATCCTTATTCAAGGCGTTACAAACGATTGCCAAAAACAAAACAACGTTTTCCCAAGTACCTCAACATTCTTGGCAGAAAATTCGGCGATCAGCTGATTTCTCATCACTATCTTTGAAGATCATTAGCATTATTACAGCTTCCTCATTTCCCTTTCATCAACTCCCTATTTATGCCCAAACTGGAAATATTAACCCAGACATAGACAACAACTTCTGCTTAACTACTCCAGATCTAATGTTTATTCTGGATGATTCAGGTTCTGTTAGCTTCACTGAACGTCAACAGCAGAGAGATGCTGTAATGACGATGTTGAATCACTTTGTGGATAATAACATTGCAGCCCGTGCAGCAATTGTCCGATTTTCAAGCTCTTCCAGTACGGTCATCAACTACACCAATGTGACATCAGCTACTCTGTCAACCTTTCAAACTGCCTTGAATAATAATTATGGATTTGGAGGGCTTACAGACTGGGAATCTGGATTTCAAGCAGCTGTTGCGTTAGGTATTACACCAGGAAGTCCAGATGTGACATTTTTCTTTACTGATGGAGAAATCAACAATGGCGGTAGCCCCGATGATGAAGCCCTTCAACTCAAGCAAGTTGGATCGCATATTTATGGCATTGGTATTCAAGATCCTGCTCTCACAATTACCGATTTCACCGGTGTAACCGACGGACCTAATACATCGGAGTTCAATGGGAATAATGCATTTACCGCCGATTATGTTCCTGTGAGTAGCTTTGCCACATTGGGAGCCGAAATGGCGACCTTAGTCCAGGCTATGTGTCCCCAAGGGGGTAGCGTTGCTGGCACCCTCTATCAAGATACCAATAGCGATAACACCTTTAATACGGGAGATCTCCGGTTACCTGCCAATATTGAGGTTCAACTGCTCAATAGCAGTGGCACAGTGCTTAGTACAGTGGTAACGGATGGCAGTGGCGACTTCATCTTCCCATATGTACCACCAGGAAGTAATTACCAGATTCAGGTAGTGACGAGTGATCCTCAGATTCCTAGCGGGCTTACCATTAGTACAATAAATCCCCTTACAGGAATTAACATCACAGCTGGCAGCACAATTGTGAACCAGAACTTTGGTTTTCGGCTTTTTTCGTTCGACTTCGGTGACGCGCCTGATAGTTATGGTGATGCGAGCCACACCATTACCCCCAGTCTCTATTTAGGCAGTACTGTACCTGATAATGAAGCTGACACCCAACTCGGTGGTGATGCTGGAGCCGGAGCCGACGGTGATGACAGTGATGGTACGGATGATGAAGATGGGGTCACCTTATCTACCCTCAATGCCAGCGCTACCACCTATACCATCCCTGCACCCAATATCTCGGTAACCAACAACACTGGTGGGCCAGCAACCCTTCACGCCTGGTTGGACTTTGATGGGAATGGCACTTTTGAAGCAGATGAATATACCACTCAAACCGTACAAAATGGAAATGCTACTCCAGACGGGGCATTAACATGGTCTGGGGCAGGGGTTAATGGTATGACAGGAGGAACAACAACCTATGCCCGTTTCCGCATAACAACTGATAGCAATATTAATGCCAATACACCTGGAGTATTTGCGAACGATGGTGAAGTAGAAGATTTTGCTGTTGTAATTCCAGTTGCCAGTAACCCCAATGTTTTGCTGGTTAAGCGCATCACTCGTGTCAACGGCCTCACAGCTAATGGCAGCACGGACCTTAGTGTCTATGTGGATGACCCCAGCTATCCTTACGATGACAATACCCTAGATAACCCTGCTCCCACTCCGCTAGATACAGAATATTGGCCCAATCCGAGCACCTACCTGATTGGTGCCAACAACGGGGGGGAAACACGACCAGGTGATGAGATTGAATACACCATTTATTTCCTATCTACAGGCAATCAAACCGCAGTAGATGTCCAACTGTGTGATAAGGTCCCTAGCTTCCAAACTTTTGTGCCTGATGCTTTTAACGCTGTTTCAGCGGCACCGGGGGGAGGTGTTGGTGCCAATCGCGGCATATCTGTGGAGTACAATGGCAATCTCTATTCCTACACCAATGACGGGGATGGGGATACCGCTCAGTATTACCCACCAGGTTCAACTCTGCCAGCCGCTTGTGCTGCTGCCCCTGCCCAAGCAGAAGACAATGGAGCGATTGTCGTCAACCTGGGTGATCTACCCCAAGCAATAGGATCAGGTACCCCTACAACTTCATACGGTGCAATTCGTTTTCGCGCCAAGGTCAAATAATGCGTAGATTTTTTCTGAAATTAGGATGCTGTTGTGATGCTTAACAATTGGATTAGCTCTCTGTTCATCCCTCAGAAACAGCAAGCTCAATAGTGGTTCCAGCTCGACGCAAGCGTTCGGCCAGCACATCTCCCAATCCGGTTGCCGGGGTTAGCACTCCACCTCTATTTTTGCCTGGTAATTGCTCTAACTGGGTCGCTAAGCACAAGGCTGACTCACACAAAAACTTCACGGTTGAACGGTTGCCTGGATCTCCTTGATTCTGAATCAAACCGTGAACCCTCTGCCCATTGGTAGCTTGACCCATTAACTCACAACGAAACCATCCCTCATCCATCACCTGGGTAGAGGGACCACTCCCCGGTTGAGGCAAACGAGATTGTAGCAATGTTCGTGTCCATCCTTGACTCAATGCCAATCCAAATAAGCCCGTTGCTAAAGTTGTCCCTAAAGCAGAAAGACTGGCTAGTGGTCCATTGAATTTGAGGTACTCTTGATAGGCAAAATGGACGCCGTAGGATTCCTGCCATTGATCGAACAAGGCGCAACTTCGTCTGACCACGCGGGTATTAACAGGTCCCATAAAAAAGGGGGCAGTCCACGCCTTCACATCCTTGTCATACTGAGGGACTTGAGGGTCTTGACTTTGTGGTGAGACCGTCGAAGGTGGATCTTTCTGCGGATTGAGCAAAAAAGGGTCAGCCATTTGAGAGGCTTGTCCCGACTGCATCAAGTTAATGGCAGAGGCTAAGGTGCCTCCGTTAAATCCGCCTGCCGCTTGGAAGTAAGCTTTTACCTGCAGACAAGAAACCCCCAACTCCCGCTGTATAAAGCGAACAAGCAGATAGGTACCTAGATCAGACGGAACTGAATCAAACCCACAGAAAGGGATGATGCGTGTACCATCTGCTGCGGCTCTGGCATGGTATCGCTGAATTAAAGACTTCACCCAGGGGGTTTCACCTGTAATATCGACATAGTGGGTTTGCTTACGCACACAGGCATCGACCATTGCATTCCCATACAAAGCGAAAGGGCCTGCGGTATTGAGAATGACTTGGGTCCTCTCGGCAATAGTATCGAGTCCTTCTTGATCTTGGCTATCGGCGACCAAGACATCTACTGTGGCAGAACAGTTGGCTTTGACCTGTTCTAGTTTTTGGCGATTCCGACCTGCGATCGCCCATCGGACTTGCTCGTCCACCTGATTGGCAAAATATTCGACCGTTTGTTGCCCAGTAAACCCACTCGCCCCGTACAGGACAACATCGTAAGGACGAGGATTGCTCATACAATACCTAAGTCAACGGCTCTTTAATCCTATAACGATTGACCGATCTTGATGCTTGAGGAAAATCATCCAGTCTCCATGTGCATTTCAGGGAGCTAACCCAGCAAGGTTGGTACTCAACTATTGAGCCCGCTTGAGATAGTTAAGGAATAGATTGGAAGCGCTGAATAGCAAATGGTTCGATCATGAGGGAACTCTTCTGATTCAAGATCAACTCCGACATAATTCGCCCGACGACAGGTGAAAGTTGAAAGCCATGGGCAGAAAAGCCAAATGCATGGTAAACGTTAGGCACCTTAGCACTGGGACCCATAACCGGAATGTGATCGGGCATAAAGGCTTCCAAGCCAGCCCAAGTCCTGACAATTCTCACCTGAGCCATCCTGGGAAAGAGTGCTAGAACGGTACGGCTACTTTCACAAAGTTTGGCAAAGTTGATTTCTGTCGTTTCTTGGTCCAGATCATGATCGGCGAGATACGCTCCCCCAATCAGCACGGTACCGTTCTGCATCTGTTTAAAGGACAGCTTACGGGAAGTAGCCCCCACGACCGGATCCAGAAAGGGAGGGAGACGCTCAGTCACCATCATCATGGGAGCACCCACCGTCAAAGGGACGGGTTCATCCAATTGTGCACAGATTTGCCCCGCCCAAGCCCCTGCACAATTGACCAGGATAGAGGCATCCAATTGAGCCTGCTCCGTTACGACCCGCCAATCGCTCCCGACTTGCTCCAACCCGATCACCCGGCAGCCTGTTCGATACTCCACGCCCAGGGCCTCGGCTGTTCGCCGAAAGGCCGTCAGAGTATGATACGGACGGGCCAAGCCATCTCCAGCGGTATACAATCCACCCACGCAATGGGGCGCTAGATCGGGCACCAGTTGGTAAAGGCGATCGCGGTCGATGATTTGCTCGTGGTCAAAGCCAAGGGCACGGACCTTGGCAGCACGGTCTTCTAGCTTCTGTAGATCTGCTGCGTTCTCCGCCACCTTTACCTGGCCGCTCAGTTTAACATCACAGTCACTACCTACTAGAGTATGGATATCTCGCCACATTTCAGCAGCAACAACAGCCAAAGGAATCTCCGCAAGATGACGATTCAGCCGCCGCAACCCCCCGGCATTGACTCCCGAAGCATGGCGACCTAGGCTGTTTTTTTCTACAACAATAACCTTTTGGCCCGCTTTAGCTAAGTGGAGCGCGGTCGAAGTCCCGATCAAACCGCCCCCAATAACCACGACATCCGCCGTCATTCCTCTGCCCTCTCTAAGTCAGCCAGTTGGGCAATGCTCAAGGGTCTGATCGGGGGACGGACCCGAAACGGAGTATAGTCGGACACGGGACGCTGGTTCTCGGCAGCGACGATATGGGCGACTGCTGGAGCACACTGTCTTCCCTGGCAAGGTCCCATGCCACAACGAAGATAAAACTTAGCCTGATTAGGATCGGTATGTCCTTCTCGCACAGCGTTGCGGATTTCCCCTGCTGAAATCTCTTCGCAACGACAGACGATAGTGTCGTCATCTGAGGGGACTAACAGTGAGTCTGGTAGACGGTATAACGTCTCTAGAAACGGACGGACGCGCAGATCTTTGCACATCCAATTGAGATCCGCTTGGCCTTGGCGATCGCGCTGCTGGCTACTGATCAGGTGCAAACTTCTGGCCGCTTCTAAGGCAGCTAATCGTCCGCTGTGCTCGGCACTACGAGCACCGCCAATCCCCGCATTATCTCCCACTACCGCCAGACCCGACACGTTGGTATTCCCCCATGCATCCACTTGAGGACACCAGCATTGCTGACCCCGATCCCAGACATGATGACACCCCGCTGATCTCGTCAAATTAGTTCTGGGAATCACCCCAAAATGCACTAACAGACTATCGGTGGAGAGGGTTTTGCGTCTAGCGATTCCGAGTCGTTCCCAACCAAAATCTACCGTCTCGAGTCGGTCGCTGCCCTTAGCCTGCAATCTAGAAACCCCGTAATAAATGGGCACACCACCGTTCAGCAAAGATAGCGTATATTTCAAGCCACGGGCGATGTAATCCCCAGCCCTTAACGCTTGAGGCAAACGTGGGGCAGCACGCCATAGGTTGTTTGTCGGAGAGCATTCAAGGACGGCCTTCACAGATACCCCGGCCCGGAGGTATTGCCAAGCCACCAACAAGGGCAACGGTCCAGTCCCAGCAATAACCGTCCCATTAGCAGGAACAACACCAGACGTTTTTAGCAAGATTTGGGCAGCGCCTACATTCATGACCCCTGGCAAGGTCCAGCCTGGAAAAGGAACTGGGCGCTCCATCGCCCCACTAGCAACGATCACCCGTTCCGCTTGAATGATGGAGGCCTGGCCCTGGCGCAGGATTCCGATCTGACGCCGGGCATTCAAAGACCAAACCGTTGTCTGGGGCCAATACTGAGCTCCACTCGTCTTAAAGGCTTCTACCAAGCTAGCCCCGCGCTGGTAATCTGCCCCCAGTAAGGCAGATCGGCCTGCGGGAGTATGGGTGATCGCCCGGTAAACTTGGCCACCAGGCGAGGGTTGCTCATCCAGGACCACCACATCCATGCCCAACTGAGCGGCAGTGGTGGCCGCACAGAGCCCTCCCGGTCCAGCCCCAATCACCACGAGTTGATAGGACTTAGGCATCTGTTCCACCGACTCCCTGCTGGCGGCGAATGATCATACCGTTTTTAACCTGCACCTGACAGGCTTGCTGATTGGCTAACCCATCGATTTCCATCAGGCACTCAAAGCAGACCCCCATCATACATAACGGTGAGCGGTGGGCTCCTGAGATGGGCGTCGTGCGGGTGTAACCCAAATGATGGACTAATGCGGCCGCTGCCACTGTTTCACCTTCAGGGACTTGAACATCTGCCCCTTCAATATTGACGGTGACGGTATGCCCCTCTATTTCATTCAACCGCTTAAACATAAAGTAATCGTTGTACGCCTCTTTCCATTCTCCCTGAATCAGAGTCTCACCTTCGATTTCAGGCCAAGATACTCATACACCCTCTTTCAAGCTAATCCAGTCATGAGCCCTTTTGCTTAGCATTGCTTGAGATCGATGGTCTATGGTGTTGCATTTATTGATGATGAAACGGGTCGCTAGGGTCATCATTCAACCTGACATTGGCAATCTGCATCAGATGACTACTGCGAAGCAGACGGCCCAAAGTTGGTTCTGCGTTCGCTGTAGTGGAGACTAACACATCAAAAGGGTGCTGTGCAGAATAGAAATAACTTTGGATAGGCTCCAGTGAGTCCTGATTCACTGTTGCAGCCATGCAAACTTTACATAGAGTGATGATCGCTAGGGATTCGTTCAGGCTGGGAATCAGCCTTGCCCTACCTAGAAGCTTCTCTAGCAAATCCCAAAATGAACATCCCTATCTGATACTTTAGGATTGGCTGATAACTTGTGGTCGCCTGGTTCACACCGTTCCAGAGAGCCATTTGCTGGCAAAAGTTGTCAATCCATGAGCGACTTTCCCCAAGCATCATCAGCTCAGAAGGGAAAGATTCAGAAATAATTGCCTTGACGTTAGTTCCGAGCATCCCTTCCTAACTGTTTCGCGCTCCAGGCTGATAACAATAGTGAGGTCATACACAAATGCTCAGTCACCAAATCCATTGCCAGTATTTCTCTCAGGAAGATTTACTCGCTTCCGGCTGTTTGGATGTTCGCATGGCGATGCAAGCAGCTGAAGATGCCTTGAAATCGTTCAATCAAGGGGAAGTCATTTTCCCAGACAAGATCGTGCAGATTTTTGATGACGATACCCAGGAGCGGATTAATTGTCTGCCCGCAACGTTTAAGAAGCATAAAATTTGTGGGGTCAAATGGGTATCAGTTTTCCCTCCTAATCCGACTAAGCATGGTATTCAAAATCTGTCTGCCGTCATTATTTTGTCGGAGATTGAGCATGGATTTCCGATCGCATTTATGGAAGGAACCCTCTGCTCAAACCTGCGCGTGGGAGCCATGGGTGCGATCGCAGCTAAGTATCTGGCACGAGCCGATTCACAAACCATCGGTTTAATTGGGGCTGGTGAGCAGGCCAAGATGCATCTGGTTGCCATGAAAACAGCGCTGCCCTCTCTGACAAACTGCCGGGTTGCGGCCAAAGCGAAGGCAGAAGAAGAACAATTTATTGCTGAAATGTCCCCCATTTTGCCGGATGTCAAAATTGTGGGGACCCAGGAGAATCTGCAAGCTGCAATAGAGGGAGCGGATGTGATTGTCACTGCGACCAGTGCCCAAGCGCCATTGCTCAAGGCAGACTGGTTCAAATCAGGAGCCTTCTACAGCCATGTGGGAGGTTGGGAAGATGAATATGAGGTCGCAAAAGTTTGTGACAAGATCGTCTGTGATGATTGGGAAACCGTCAAGCATCGAACCCAAACCCTGAGCCGGATGTACAAAGAGGGGATCCTTAAGGATGAGGATATCTATGCCAATCTCGTTGAAATAGTGACGAGCGAGAAACCAGGCCGCACCAATCCTAACGAGCGAACCTACTTCAATGCCGTGGGTCTAGCCTATGCCGATATTGCGATTGCCTATGCCATGTTCCAGAGAGCGTCTCAAGCAGGCTTTGGCCAAGATCTCAGAATACAAAAGGAAATGATCTTTGAACATGCTTATTTGAAAAACTGGGTACGACTATAGTTTTGCTCACCCTGTATTTTCCCAAACTTGGCCTGACCTGAGATGATGGATCAATCTGACCCACCAGCGCTGGCAAACCATGCAAGATATTAAAGATAAACTAGCTGAAGACGTCGCTGATATTGAGTGGCGAGACCTGATTCCCCATTCTCAACGAGATGCCATTATTGTGGTGACCCCCCACCTGAATTTGCTGGATGTGGGGGTTGCGATCGCCAGTGACAATACCCAATCTGTCCAACATTGGATAAGCGAAAGTCTGATTTACAAGCCTTCAGCTCAACAGTTGAGTGACTGGAATGCTCAACCAGAGACGAAGTTCAGCACTTTGATCGTGCAGCCCTTTGTTTTGGTTACTCAAACTGAATAGAGAATAGGGGAGTTTGGTTTGAGGCTCAGACAACACAATGAAATCGAATGATCTGCCCCATTCACCCGTCTTGATAGAGACACAATGGCGTATTGGCAATATGCAGTAATACTCAATATGGGAATAAACGATGCAATCATTCTTTCGTGTCCATTGGAGCTGTTGGTTACTGTTACTGGTTCTGGGCTCACAGATGAGTCCCAAAACGCGTGTTGCAACAGCAGAAATGTTACAGTTTTCTGCCATAGCACCCAGCCTTACCCCCAAATCAGCAGTTGACAAGAACAAAATTGCAGTAGAAGTGACCGATTCAGAATCGGCTAACTCCGGTACCAAACTTGAAAACACCGAACCTAAGACCGCTGATAGTATCGATGTTAGGGAATTGTTCTGGAATGGTCGCGATGCCCTAGGCGCTGGAGACGCTAGCAAAGCAGAGGCAATATTTAGACAAATTTTGGAGCTTAGTCCTGAGACTGATATGGCAGGGCGAGTTTATAATTCCTTAGGCGAATCGCTGCAGGCCCAGGGAAAGTTCAAGCCAGCAATTAAAGCCTTTGAGCAGGCCAGTACAACAGACCCGAGTCTATTTCAAACAAGAACGAACAGAAGCATCGCTCAGTTTCAGATGGGGGACATTGACACCGCTAAGAGCACCCTCAAGACCGCGCGAACCTTTTTACCTCAAAAATTACAGTCCCTATCGGATGTAAGTGATTATCGGGCTTTAGCCAACGGATTTAATACGATTGGAGACTTTTCCGCAGCAGTTCAAGTGCTGCGACAAGCCATTCAGATCAATCCCTACATTGCCAATGCTGGGACTTGCTACTTTACCTCAAATGCGATGCAGTCTCTAGGATTACCGATGGGTGTTACAACCCGTCAGTATCGTTCCGCCCGATGTGAAATGGGGTTTTCCTTTCCGCCTGAATCGGATTTTCAAGAACAGAACAAAGCGTTGCGTCAAAAAATTTATAGCGCTGTTGCCCAGAACCCCACTTTTGATGAAGTTTATCGGAAGTCAGGGCTAAACCAAATTCCGTTTATCTATCCTCATACCTTGTTTCAGCCTGACAGTCCCCAAGACCGCATCGATGAAGCTTATGCGATTACCCATCTGAATCTGGGTATTAACCTGCTAAATCGAGCTTTTTTACTGGGAGATGTGGTGGCGATGGAAGAAGCCAAAACTGCTTTCCAAACCAGTTTGAAGCATAATCCCAAATATCCTTGGACTTATCTGAAGCTGGGTACGACTCTAATGGCTCAGGGGCAACTAGAGGAAGCAGTGAGTCAGACGCAGAAAGGGCTATCGCACCTGAGTCAGCAACAAGGCGATACAAAGGAATTGGTCCAGCGTCCGGCATGGGCCTACAACTTGCTGGGGACGGCTTTAGAACTCCAGGGGGATATAGCCGGGGCAACCAGCATGTATCAGAAGGCCTGGCAACTTGACAACACATTTGGGGTGGCTGAAGCGAATCTGGAGAGACTCAAGGCAAGCCAAAATTAGTGTGTTTGAACGGTGTTGACCTATGTTGATGTGCAACCAACAATGAAAGTCAAGATTATCAAGTTAAGCAGAGCGGCCCAAGTGCCTCGTTATGGTCATGATAATGATGCAGGGCTAGATCTGTTTGCCATCCAAGCCCAACAGATCTTGCCGGGAACATCGGCACTGATTCCTACGGGGATTGCCATCGAGTTACCTCACGGAACAGAAGCTCAAGTTCGCCCTCGGAGTGGATTAGCCCTCAAGCATTCCATTACAGTTTTGAATTCACCGGGAACCATTGACTCGGGATATCGCGGTGAAATTGGCGTTATTTTAATTAACCACGGGCAGGACGTCTTTCAGGTGGTTAAGGGGATGAAAATTGCCCAAATGGTCATTGCTCCCATTTTGCGGGTTGAGATTGAAGAAACAACTGAATTAAGTGCCACCCAAAGAGGAGACGGGGGATTTGGATCAACTGGATATTCATAAACACCCCAGGGCAGAGCGGGGAAACTCTTCAGAATGCTTGGCCAAGCTTTTTACTGATTGCTTAGGGGGTAGATTTATTTAAAACCAATGAGGTAATTATCGGTGAGGCTTAACAATCATTTTGTTCGGCTCCTTCACCACCGTCACTTTAGGGCCATTGAAGACGGTTCTCTGAGGACCGTCATAAAAAGTTCGCTTCGGACCACTATAAACAGTCCGTTTTGGCCTCTTATAAAAGGTCCACTTCGGACTATGAATTACGGTCCGTTTTGGCCCTTGACGAATAATGGGTTTAGCATTAGCCGGGATCGCGATCCCTACAGAACTTAATAACAAAACAGTAGCTAAAACCAGCGATTTTTCAGTCATAAGTCAATTGTGTAACCCTACTGCTTAGACTGGTGCACTTCGTACAAGGTTTAAATTAGTTCTGAGTTTTAATGAGCAACTGCTTTTTCATGCCTTAAAAAATCTGCAAAACCTATGCAGGTTAGCTGTTTAGACGGTTTATGCCAAAAATAAACGAGAGTGCTTTGAGCTATGAAGCGAAGGGTCTAGATCACAGCACAAGGACAAGAATTTAAAAATAAATTGCCCCGGAGACGACAATTACGGAGTCTAAAGTCGCGGTTCCCCGGAGCACACACATGATAATCACTTATCATACCCATAAAAACGCATTGTTGCAAATCTATGTAAAAATTGCCCCACCCATCAGTTTTTGGTAGCGGAGATTTAATTCAGACTGCATCAGGGGCCAAGTGGCTAGGGTACTATCTTTTACCAAGACTTTTTCGGCAGCTTGTCGAGCTAATTCTAGGGTTTCTTGATCATCCACTAAGCTCGCTAAGGCTAGGTCTGGCAGTCCCGATTGGCGCGTTCCTAAAACTTCTCCTGGCCCCCGAAAACGCAGGTCCATTTCAGCAATAAAAAAGCCATCTTGTGACTGCTCCAGCACCGCTAAGCGCTGGCGAGCCGTTTCCGTTTTTGAGCTATTCATTAATAGACAATAGGACTGATGTGCCCCCCGACCAACACGGCCCCGCAGTTGATGAAGTTGAGACAACCCAAACCGATCAGCATGTTCGATCAGCATAACTGTCGCGTTGGGAATATCCACTCCCACTTCGACCACGGTGGTCGAGACCAGGATATGCAGCGTATGTTGACGGAACTGGGAAATCACTTCGTCTTTTTCAGCAGAAGTAAGGCGTCCGTGCAATAGACCAACTTGGAAGTTAGGAAAAATAGTGTTCTGGAGGCGTTCATGTTCTTGCACTGCCGATCGCAAATCCAGTTTCTCTGATTCTTCCACTAGCGGTAGAACAATATAAATCTGTCGGCCTTGAGCAATTTCCCTTCGCATTAGGTCGTAGGCATGGGCGCGATCGCGCGTCGTTAGCATCGTCGTCTGGATGGCCTGTCGTCCCGGCGGCAGTTCATCAATCTGACTGACATCGAGGTCACCATGCAAGGTCAGGGCCAGCGTCCGAGGAATCGGGGTGGCCGTCATTGTCAACACATGGGGATGCTGGCCTTTTTGCTGAAGCATGGCCCGCTGCTGGACCCCAAACCGATGTTGTTCATCAATCACGGCTAGGCCCAAACGGTCAAACTCAACGTTGCCTTGAATCAGGGCGTGAGTACCGACAAGCAAAGGCAACTCTCCCGTTTTGAGCTGTTCAGAAATTTGCCTGCGTTTGACTGCTTTCGTTGACCCTGTCAGTAACTCGACGGGTAAATGCAGTTGATTAAACCACTCCACTAGTTTGTGATAATGCTGCTCGGCCAGAACTTCCGTCGGAGCCATGAGGGCCGTTTGATATCCCGACTGAATCGCTGACAGCAGAGCAATCACGGCGACGACGGTTTTACCGGAACCCACATCTCCCTGGACCAGGCGATTCATGGGTTTGGTCGATTGCAAATCGGCGAGAATATCCTGGACGACTCGCTGTTGAGCATTGGTGAGGGTAAAGGGCAAAACGCCATAAAATCGCTCCACTAACTCACCGTGGACACTCAACGGTACGCTCTGTTGGGTCTGGCGCTGCTGCTCACGCCGCACTAGCATCCCTAGTTGTAAATAGAAAAATTCATCAAAGATCAGGCGACGACGAGCCCGATCCAAAGCATCACTATCCGGTGGGAAATGCACTTCTGCGATCGCACTCGGCAAATCCGTGAGATTATTCTGCTGCCGCAGCGCCTCTGGTAGTGGATCGCGAAGGTTTTGAGCCGCTGGTAGCGCTGCCACCACTGCCCGACGGACAAGATCCGGTGTTACTCCTTCCGTCAGGGCATAAATAGGAACCACTCGACCAATTACCATTGATTCAATTTTGTCGCCGGAATGGTTGAGGACTTCTATATCCGGGTTATCCAAGGTGATGCCATACTTGCTACTCTTGACCAAACCAGAGGCAGCCACAACAGCCCCAGGAGGATAGAGACGCTTTTGCTGTTCTTGCCAGCCCCGATTGCGAAAACGATTGCCTGCATAGAAGCGGCTCAGCTTCACTTGGCCCGTAGCGTCCTTGACGACCAACTCAAAGATGGTGAGCTTGGGATTGCGCGAACTACTAAAACAATTGACCCGGCGCACCGTTGCCACGAGAGTGACGGTTGCCCCTTCTTCTAGGTCTCGGATCGAGACTTGTCGGGCATAGTCAATGTGGTCACGAGGATAATAAAACAGCAAGTCGCGCACGCTATAGAGCCCCAGTTTCTCCAACTTTTGGGCGCTTTTAGGACCAATACCCGACAAAGACAAAATGGGCAGATCCAACGATAGTTTCTGGGGAGTAGTCGTTAGCTTTTGAGTAGCAGGCTTCCGAGGTTTAGGTGGCGGATCGGTGGCTTGTCGATAATCTTTCTGGGTGGCGTAGAGAAGGCGTCGAGTCTCGGCTACCAAATGTTGGCGCTGATTGAGGGTGAGTTCTGCATAGCCCCCAAATTTTTGGGCCATGGACTGCCAGCGTTCCTTTATTGCAGATTCTGAATGCTGAGGGACGGTGCTGGCTAAACTCTGTTGCAGAAATTGGCTAAAGCGATACTGCTTACCCTCTAGGTCGCAAAATCCACGATCCGCTTCCACGGAGAGTGCCTGTTGTAACCTCACCCAATCGGGCAGGCGGCCTGAGGCGGACACAACTGGATTAGAATCACCCATAGACGTCGCAGCAATATTGCCCCCATTGTAATGATCAATGGAGATCTTGAGATCCGTCTACCACAGATGGATACAGCTCATATTGCCAGACGGTGATGCCGTTGAGGGTGATCGTCGTTGTTTTCTGGCTACCTAAGCGCAGAGCGACGCGTTGTGAACGGACATTCTCAGGATGAATCAAGCTAATTAATTTGGGGCAGTGCAACTGGTTGAAGGCCACATCCACCGCTGCCTTCGCACTTTCTAAGGCATAACCGTATCCCCAATGCGATCGCGCCAGCATCCAACCTACTTCTAACCCCGGCCACCCCTCGGGATTATAAAGACCGACTCGACCAATCAAGGTTTGCGAGGTTTTCTCTTCCACCGCCCATAAACCATATCCTCGTAGAGACCAATGGCCAATCACCATCGCCATATTCTTCCAAGCTTGAGCCCGAGATAGGGTTTCTCCAGAACCGATATAAGCCACGACCTCAGGATCCGCCAGTATTGAAGCATAGGCATCTAAGTCTGCTGAGCAAAACTGTCGCAGCCGCAGCCGTTCTGTTTTTAGGATCTGCATTTTATGGTCGAGGTGCTGTGAGCCTGAGAGTGGGGTTAACAGGTGCCAGGATTGCATTAATTAACTAGCAAGGCAGGTTGAGGCAGCGTCTGTTTAATATCGTTTTTTTGCTCTTGATACTGTAGCCCATTAGCTTCTAGCTTAGAGGTTGCGGCCAGGGCAGGGAGGGGGGGGCTGATCAGGAAACCCTGTACGGTTTCACAGTTCAAAGATTTTAGCAACTCTAGCTGCTCAGGTGTATCAACTCCTTCTGCGACGACACTTAAATGTAACCCACGACCCAGAGATAGCACTGCATTGATCACTTCTAGCTCTTTAGCATCAGAGGTCAAGCGTTTAATAAAGGATTGATCAATTTTGAGGGTATCTAGAGGCAGTTGAGTGAGATAGTTGAGGGACGAAAAACCAGTGCCAAAATCATCCATTGCAATCTTAATGCCCATACTTTGAAGCTGTTTGAGCACTTCTTGGGTAAGAGAAATATTTTTAATGGCAATGGTTTCGGTAATTTCCAGTTCCAAATATTTGGGGTTGAGTTGCGTTTGCCGTAAAACTTGGTCAATCGTTTCGACCAAAGTAGGATCATAAAATTGTCGTGCCGATAAGTTGACGGACATGGTCAGCGGCATCCCTGTCATCTGCTGCCACTCCACGACTTGTTGGCAGGCAACTTCTAACACCCATTTCCCAATTTGCACAATTAAGTCCGACTCTTCGGCTAGGGGGATAAAAGTGGCAGGGGAAATTAAGCCCTGCTCAGGATGTTGCCAACGGATCAGGGCTTCTAAACCCGTAATTTGTCCCGATTGCAAATTGACCTGGGGTTGGTAATACAACAGGAATTCTTGGCGTTCTAAAGCATGACGAAGGTTATTCTGAAGGGCAAACAACTCCGTTGCTTCCGAGTTCATGCCTGCATCATAAACCCGATAAATCCCTCGACCCTGTTCTTTACATTGATACAGCGCAACATCAGCATTTTGTAGTAACACCTCTGCTTCTTGACCGTCATCTGGAAAGCAGGCAATGCCAATGCTGGCATTAACGTAGATTTCATGGTGATCAATTTCCACTACTGCCTTAAAGGCATCCAAAATACGCTGGGCAGTCCCCGTTGCATCGTCCATACTGCGGATACTTGGCAATAGAAGCGTAAACTCATCTCCTCCCCAGCGAGCGACAGTATCTCCTCCCCGCAGGCAATTTTGCAACCGATTAGCCACTTCTTTCAGCAATTCATCCCCAACCGAATGGCCCAAGGTGTCATTAATGGTTTTGAACTTATCCAGATCCATAAACATAACCGCTAAGTTATCTTGGTTGCGGTGGGCATCCGTCAGAGCCTGATCCAAGCGTTCTGCAAATAATACCCGATTGGGTAATCCGGTCAGCGCATCATGAAAAGCTTGTTGATGAATGATTTCATCCTTATCTTGCCGCTCCAAGGCAGCACTCACACTCGCCGCCATTGTCCGCAAAATCGCTTCTTCTTGGTCGGACCAGTGGTAATGCTCACTGCAGTTATGGAGTTCAACAAAGCCCCAAAAGTTGTTTCTGACGATGATGGGGACAGCCAAGACTGACTGAACATTCTCTTGGCACAACATCGTTTGCTCAGCCATTGGAAAGTCTGGGATGACCCCGCAAATTGCAGCTCCTCCCGCTAAAGTGGTATACCAGCGTTGCAGAGAAGGATGGCTATAAAGATGATTTTGCCGATGCTCAAAGTGGCGAATCGAAGCGATATCTGATCCCATCCATTCATAGCGAATGCTAGTAGCTAACCGATGAGTCTCCGCATGCATATGGTTCTCGCTAATGCAGATGCGATCGACCCCTGCAGTGGTACCAAATCGAGCTAATGCCGCATCAATGGCTTCCTCATAACTCACATTGGCTAAAAGGTGGGTGGTGGCTTCGGCGACACTTTGCAACAAGCGATCGCGCTTAAATAATTCAGCCTCAACTTTTTTCCGTTCGGTGATGTCGGAGAAACAACAGCGAATGAGGCCATTCTCCGAAATGAAGTGAATGGATTGCTCATAAACTCGGTAATTGACCGTCACTTCTCGACTGAGAATTTTCTGCTTAGAAGATTGGGTTAAGGTAATCAGACCCTGGACGGTAGGATGATCCATTCCCAAAATTTGTAGATTCGGGAAGGCATTGTAGGCAGCGGGATTGATGTAGGTCAAATCTCCTTTGAGATTGATTTCAAACATCGGGCTAGGCAAAATTTCGGGAAAAGAAGCCAAGCGGACTAGAGAAGTGGCTGCAAAACTGGGTGGTTCGTCGGCTTCATGAACAAAAGTTTCCCTTGGGTTAATGTCTCGCGTAATGGCTTCTTCGAAGTCAAAGTTCTGGCAAAAGTCGGCAAATTCGAGATCTGTCAGCGCTCCTAGGATTAAATACTTTGCCTTCATTTGGCGACCAAAAACAATTATGTCGCCATGATTGAGCTTAGTAGACACACATTTTTCACCATTGATGGAAGTCCCATTCGTGCTGGGTTCTCCTTGCAAGTTGCCATCGATGAGCATGAACCCATAACTATTGGGATCAGCATTCGTGACTCGTAAGAATAGGGCGTGCTGACGAGAAATCCCTTGGGAGCGGACGACAATGGAATTGGTGAGGTCTCGACCTAAGAAATAGGAAGACTCCTCCAAAGGAACTAGGCGAAAGCCATCCAAGTCCTCAAGGATTAAGAGATGCCTGATTTTTCTTTGCGGGTCATTAGTGTCTGTTGGCACGGCTCATGAGGTCGCATCGTTACAATACTCTTTCAAATTCAGCCTGATCGACATCAGTAAAACTATTGATCTTCTGTGCTGAGTAGCTTTGTACAGCGAAAAATCTAGATATTTCTACGGCTAAAGCTAGAGAAACATGATTTTCATGGACGAATTATTCATGCTGCTCATCTTCATAGAAGCGATAGAACAGATAGGCGTCATCGAAGGGATGCTCATCCAGCACATGGTGAATGATGCGTTTTTGTACCAGTAATTGACCAATACGGGTGGCCTCTTTGCGAGTGGCTCGCTGAGTTTTCATCAGCCAAATCACGGCTTCCGAACCCACAAAGCATTGGGGATAAATATTCAACCGATGGCGACGATCTTGAATATCGAGCCCCTGCTCTCCCCTCATCTGGGCCACTAGTTCGGCGAGATCGATGTCTGGGGATAGGGACCGCGAGATGACTTTGGGCATAGGTTTGGGGGGGGAACTGATGGACTGGTTGGGGGGGTGTGATCGCACGGAGTCTGGATAGTACAAGTGAGGGGCATCCTCAGTTCGCTGCTGCACGAGCAAATCGATCAATTGGTCGAGGTGGGGCGATCGCACATGCAAATCCCGCTGGGGAAACGGTACTTCAATTTTGTACTGGCGCAGCATCGCTTCAATACGAAAGAAGAGTTCGCTTTTGAGGTAATACTGCTGGCGAGGTTCTCGGAACCAGACCAAGACGTCAAAGTTGAGGGCACTCTCCCCAAATCCAAGGAACTGGACTTGGGGTTGCGGATAAGCTAGCACCTCAGGATGATGGCTGACAGACTCAATTAGGGCGGCTTGGACTCGCTCGACATCGCATCCGTAGGCCACATCGACGGGCAGATGCAAACGAGAGACAGGGCTGCTGTGACTCCAGTTCACCACTTCTTTTTCTAAGAAATGGGCGTTAGGGATGATAATCGTGACCTCATCAAGGGTGCGCAGTTCGGTGCTGCGAGTGCCAATTTTCTCGACGGTGCCGACTAAATTTCCAACGTTGACGAAATCCCCGGCTTCGATGGGACGGTCGAGGAGCAGGATGATGCCGCTAATAAAGTTGCTGACGATATTTTGGAGACCAAACCCAATCCCCAAGCCCAGAGCACTACCGACAATTAACAAGGCACTCAGATCGACCCCTAGAACTTGGAGGATCACAATTACGCCTAAGCCCGTGAGGACATATTGGGTGAGAATTGCGATCGCATCTTGCAATCCCCGATTTACCCCCAACAACTGCAAGATCTTGGATTTGAGTAGTAGGGTCAATCCCCGGACAATCGCCCACAAGCCCAGAATCAAACCCATCACAATCAACAGGTCAACGATGCCATACTCCTGCTGATTCAAGGAGAAGATGGGTTCATCAAAACTCCGTAGTACCAAGTACAGCAAGGTGCGGGACTGGGGGAATAAGTCGCAGACGTAGTACCCTACACCGCCCCAAACCAAGAGTTGCAACCCCGTCAATCCCAAGAGCACTAGAGGGCGTTTGGTATCCTGCATGGTCCGTAACTGCTGTCGTCGCCAGCGCAACCGCACCCATTGAATCCCACAGTGAAGAATAATGGCCAACAGCACGGCCACTCCGCTATTGAGGATCGCTTTGCGTCGATAGGTCGGAGTCCGCTCTTTTAGACCTATGCCAATGGCATCATTGATAGCGGTTTGCCACTCAACCGCCTGGTCAATCGGTTGCTTGCCCAACATGACATCGCGATCGGTCACGGTTAATAGGTGACGGTCGGCTAAGCGCAAGGTCGGTAGCGGCCCTGGTACCACCTCCACAGTGGGAACTGAGGAAGAATCCTGCGCTGCAGCAAAGTCCCGTATCGCTTGCGCTAAGCTATTGTTGGCTTGTTTGGCCCGGTCCTTGGCAGAGAATTGAGTGAGTTTGCTGACCTGAAACAGTACCTTGCCATCTAGCACAATCGGAGCGGTATCGGAGCTGCGGCCAAGGGTAATCTCTGCTTGAGATGGCAGGGCAAGTCCAGTCATTAAGAGGGTAATACTGAAAAAAAGAATGAGAAAGGATTGAACGGGCCTGAGCGGTTGTCGATACAGCATCTTAGAGAAGGCAATCTTGCACCTCACTCATTATTGAATGGACAACATGATAAGGTCCTGAAATCATGCTGATCTTTTCGGAATGGCATGCTGCTAATGAACCTGGCTGGGGTATGGCAAAACTCGCCTCACGAAATTGGACGAGGCGTTCAACAATGGTCGTTGCGAATTTTGCCGCTGGGAAAGATGGTTTGGCAATAGCGGCTATTACTGACATCGGCACCACTCATATCGGCCCCTCGCAAGTTGGCCCCCTGTAGATTGGAGTCACTCAGATCCACACCACTCAGGTCAGCATTCTGGAGGTCGGCATCGGTCAGATTGGCTTCACTCAGATCCACCCCGCTGAGGTCGGCATCCTTAAGGTTGGCTGCTGTCAGATTGGCAGCGCTTAAATCCACGCCACTCAAATCTGCTTTGTGTAGATCGCTTTGGCTCAGGTTGGCCTCACTCAGATCAGCCCCACTCAAATCTGCTGCGCTGAGGTTAACCTCACTCAGATCACATCTACAGAACTCGGCTCCACTAAAATCAGCTTGGCTCAGGTCAAGCTGATGGAGGTCTAATGCCGTTAAGTCTGCCCCGGCAAATTGACGTTCCCCGGCTGCATAGCGATGGCTTAATTCTTCACGACTGAGTTTCATAGGTCTAGTAGCGTTACTGACGTTTCAACCATAGCTTAATTGCCTAGACTAGAAACGTTGAACAAGGCCATCCCCATCAAATGCTTGAGGAGCAAGGATCGTGAGACAAAACTATCGGCAAATTTTGCTGGGGTCTTTCAGTTGGCAGAGACTGATTCTGTCACCTCTCCTTATCTACGTTTGCTTTGCCCTGTATGTCTTTTTCAAGGCGGATAGCATGATTTTTCTGCCTCAACCCACGAGTTACCAGGACACGGATGAGATACTGAAGCTCCCCGTCACTGACACAGAGAAGATCTCGGCCCTCTACTTGCCCAATCCCAATGCGACGTTCACGTTACTCTACATCCACGGCAATGCGGAAGACCTGGGGGATATTCGACCTCGGCTAGAGCAGCTACAACAATCTGGCCTCAGTGTATTTGCCTATGATTATCGTGGATATGGCACCAGTGATGGTCAACCCAGTGAAAGGAATGCCTACAAGGATGCAAAGCAAGCCTATGCCTACCTAACCCAAGAGCTGGAAGTGAAGCCTAATCGACTACTCGTGCATGGTCGCTCTCTAGGGGGCGGGTCCGCGGTGTATTTAGCGGCACAGTATCCAGTCGCAGGGGTGATTTTGGAAAGCACATTTACTTCAGCCTTTCGGATCGTACTGCCGTTTCCAATTTTGCCCTTTGATAAGTTCACTAATTTGGACAGGATCAAGCAGGTGAAAGCACCCGTACTCGTGATGCATGGAGAAGAAGATCAGTTAATTCCCATCCAACAGGGTCATCAACTTTTTGAGGCCGCGTCTGGCCCCAAGCGATCGCTGTGGGTTGCAGGGGCTGGTCATAATAACTTCCCACAGGTCGCCGGAGAGAAGTATTTTCAAGCATTGAAAGAGCTCCAACAGTTAGCCCTTAACTAAATAACGGCAAAGTCCTGTTTTTTCTAATTCCTTAGTCTGTTTAGGGGTATTTATAGGGCTAATCACCCTTTAGTTCCTGACTTGGGCCGCATGCTGGCTGTCAAAGCTAACTCCTTTGTAGTGATGGGTGCGATCTCATCCCACAACAACAACCTACCATCGACATAAGTTAGGACCAGAATTTTCAGGTTCAATCACCCGGAAATCCATCAAATACATTTCCCAATTGCGGTGGGGCGTTTGCCATTGGGGATCCTGAATGATATTGGGACTGTCGTAGGTTTGCCCCTGATATTCAAAGACCACGGGCACGGTTTGGCCCATTTGGGTCCATTCATAGATTATCTTCTTAAACTCAACGACGGGAAGGGCACTGCCCTCTAACTCTGCATTTTTAGAGTCCATTTCAACCACCTCTGCGGGCAAGTCCAGGACCCAAACCACATCTTCTTGATACCTCCACCGTTTAAGGGGATTACTGGCCATTAATAAATGATTGGAGCGAGGACCTTCGGTGCGGAGATTGCTGAACATGGAGAAGGTCCCGGCAGTGCGAAGTCCTAAGTAGGGCATGAAGCCAAAACAACAAAGCCCAATTAAAAACACCGCCATAAATTTGGGCATGGATGAGTTTAAAACCGAAAGGCCTTTCCAAGCGGGTCTATTTTTAGGGGTAAACAGCTGGGTGAGAATTGGCCAAAGAAAGATGACTGAGGCGAGGTTGAAAATGGCCCCTGCGGTCGCTTTGATATCGAAATCTAAATAGGCGAGATAATACAGGGCAGAAAATAGACCTGCAAAGGCATTGATGGCAAAGTACAGTCGCACCCGGTGAATCTTTTGTCCCCAAAGGGAGATCTCGGATTGTTCTTGCCAGCGTTGTAGGTAGTGGTCAGGAATAAAGGTAAAGAGTAAGCTCCCGGCTAGAGCACTAAAATCAACAAAGCCAATCATGGCGATAAAGGCATGCATCAGCCATGAGAGCAGCAAGATTGGAACCTGCAATCTGGGCACAAACAGTAAGATACTACCGAGCAATTCCCAAGCTAGGACAAAGTAAATATTCGCTTGCAAGATTACGTCGGGTAGCAATACATAATCTCGATAGGCAAATCCGAAGGTGTAGAGCAGGATACCACCGCAGGAGAGTGAGGCGAGCAGTAGGATTTTTTGGAGTTGCGAGGATTTGAGTTTGGGGCGGATCAGTCCTTGCCATAGTCCTGAGAGGGCAAGGGCAATCACAATCAGCATCACTGGAATGCCCAAGAGGTTGGATTGGACCATATCCAAAATGCGATACAGCATCATGCTGGAGCAGGATACTTGAGGATTGAGAAAGTCGGTATTGAGTTTATGGAATCCTGCCCAGAAGTAGACGCCAAGTAGGGAGGCTCTGAGTACGGGACACATTATGGCGTAGTAGTGGTCGGCGCTGGCCCGTTTGATCCAGACGTAGACCATACCCGTTATAAGCACTAGGTTGAGGTAGATCAGGAAGTTGACGTGGTTGGCGACGTCGGGGAATCGGAAAATTAGGAAATAGGCAGTGGAGAGAACCAGGAAGGTAAAAAACTTGATTCGGGTCATTCGTGTGAAGACGAAGACCGTGACTAATCCCAAAAAGGCTAGGGCAAAGCCTGGATCTTTCCACTTTTCCTGCATTTCTAGCAGGAAGGCGGTCATGTATAGCAGGGTGAAGATGGAGAACGGACTCATCGGTTAGCTTGTTGTTGATTGTGTTCCCCCGTGATGGCGCTGTCAGCTCTTATGACTGAACATATGGCACCTTTCCAAAATAAACTTGATCGTCGAAACTTACTCACTCGGATTTATCGTCAAAGCCGTCATCATCGGGTGCGTCAACGCGTCCATGGTCTACTGCTGCATAGTCAAGGAATGAAGCCTGTTGAATGACGTGCCATTTTCCCAGTGAGTGAAAACATACTCTACAACTGGTTCAATGCTTGGAATGATAGGAGTCTCATGGGGCTTTATAAGCGTCCGGTCGGGGTCGTCAATCGCAATTGACCGAGGCGCAACAAGCCCAAGTCAAAGATTGGGTAACAGTGTCTCCGTGGAATCTTAAACCTGTGCTGGAGCAGATCAAATCCACCTGGGATATCACCATCAGTCGAGATACCTTAAAGCGACTTCTCAAGAGTGTCAAGATGCGATGGCCTCCTATGCGTCGTGTCACTCCTCATCGCCCATTGAGTGCTGAGTATCAGCGTAAACGCTCGGCACTAGATAGTCTCAAAACCCTAGATGCGAGTGGCAAGATCAAGCTTTATTACACGGATGAAAGTGGGTTTACGCTGATGCCTCTAATTTCCTATGCTTGGCAATCCGTTGGTGAGACCTTAGGAGGACCGAGTCGGCGCAGTCCTAGGCTGACTGTCTTCGCTTGTCTGCATCGACAAGGACCGCTTGATAGCGATGTGTTCGAGCAGAGTATTACCAGCGATGTTGTGGTCACATATGAGGAATATATAGCCAATCGGTTCAATCCAATCCTCAAAAAGGGGTTAGAAACAGGCTGATTACTGCTCAGTGTGTGATGGCTATCGCTTTTAGCCCTCCATCACGATGAATTCTTGCATTCCTTTGAGTTTGGAGAATATTAACAACTCGGTGTAATAGGATTCCCAAGTTGTCTAATATCGGATTGGCATCCCTAGAGGATTTGGGAGTCTACCTAGACAAAATTTTCATAATTCAGTAATAGTAAACCGGGGCTTGCAGGCAACCACGCTTGTGTAGTTAAGTCCTGGAATCCTTTGATATAGAGGGCTGTAGCGGATAGAGGCCTAGCACAGCAGTATAAGGGAATCCTTGCGTAATGTTAACTTATATTATAAATTATAATTACTTATAACCATTTTCCCCTTAATCCACTTTGTCAGCAGCGTCTCAATTGAGTGGCTGCAGTTGGTATTGCTGTGGCTGATTAACTCACTTTAACAGTAGTCTGGAGATTTAGGTCCCTTGGGTAGGCAACATAAAATTCTGATTGTTGATGATGAAGCGACAATTCGTTGTATTTTGGCAACCCGCTTATCGATGGTGGGATATGAAATTGTTGTTGCCGCTGATGGGATAGAAGCGCTTGAACAATTTGAAGCTGAAAAACCAGATTTGATCGTTTTAGATGTGATGATGCCCAAAATGAATGGGTTACAGGTCTGTCAAACCTTGCGGGAGACCACAGGTGTCCCCATTATCATGCTCACGGCTCTAGGAGAAGTCAGCGATCGCATCAAAGGATTAGAATTGGGAGCAGACGATTATCTACCGAAACCATTTTCTCCGAAAGAGCTAGAAAGTAGAATTCAAGCCATCTTGAGACGTACAGTTTCTAGTCAGGGTAGTAGGGGTGCTAATCGCCATGCCGATCAGGTGATTATGGAAATCGGGCCACTACGAATAGAAACGCATAAGCGTCAAGTCTATCTGCATGGTCAGCGCATTCAACTGACAGGGATAGAGTTTGATGTCCTCAAATTATTGGTGTCCAAAGCAGGACAAACCGTATCCCGATCAGATATCTTGCAGCAAGTTTGGGGCTATTCTGCCAATCATTACGCTGATTTACGGGTGGTAGACGTGAATGTATCCCGACTCCGTTCCAAGATTGGTGACAGCTCTAGACAACCCGAGTATATTCATACCGATTGGGGGATTGGCTATTTTTTTCAAAAAATGAGAAAAAAATCTCCTGAGCAAGTGATGTGCTAGCTTTATCAGCCATACTCCACACTCCTGATGCTAAAGCTGTGGGATTTATACGAATATCAAAAAACAGTTTCCTTAACTGCAAATACTGTATTTAAGATGATTTACCCGCAGGATTTTCGATTTTATATGCTTTCTTGAAAATCCTTAGGGAGCCTGGCTATAGTGGTTTGGACCTGAGCAACAAACAGAAGGCTAGCTCCTGCCTTGAATCTTGAATAATCATCTTAAGTGCCAAGTACTCCGAAAGATACAATGGTTTGCTATCCTAGGCAAAATTCATCTAGAACAACACTTCGGAATAAGGAATCGAAATTATGGGGTTGAGAGATCAGGTCAAAGATGAAGAAACCCAGGTCAGCATTGCTGCGGATTGCGCCAAGCTCATGGATGAGCAAGTCGCGACAAAAACGGGGATTTCCGGCCTAGCCCTGAAGACGGCTTACCGGGCCTTGAAGGGAATTGGCCCAGGGTATATTCCTAGAGCCCTCAAAAGCTTAGTCCCACAAGCTTTAGATGCCCTTGATCCGATGTGGACGGCCGGAGTACAGGCAGGAGATCCGGTTGAACACCTGAGTCAGAATTCTGCGGAGACGGCAGATGTATTGTTGGGTGTGACTGATCAAAAACTGAGTAAAGCTAAGAATAAGATTGTGATTGCCACCTATAAAAAAGTACGTCGGTCAGTGAAAGGTGATGTGGAAGAAGCCGTTCCTGGATTGGCCCAAATTCTTGGAAATTACGCAAATATATAATCAGGTTCGAAGAGGCTGGTCGCGATTCAGATCTGGTTTAAAAGGGGAGATAATGATCAGATGCATGATCTAGTGATGTCAGTTTATCCTCTCCACGTTTATTGTCCACCTATCAAGTGATATTCCTATACTCATTAGTTGCTTTGATTCCTATTGCAACGGTGTTCTTGTTATTGGTGATTGCAAGACGGCCTGCAAGTCAAGCGATGCCTTTGTCTTATCTAGTTACATCGGGTATCGCATTATGGGTTTGGCGTGTTCCATTGGTGGAGATCGCAGCCTCTAGTGTCCAGGGATTGGTGGCAGCGGCAGAGATTTTGTATATCGTTTTTGGAGCCATTTTGCTCCTCAATACCCTGCAAGAATCGGGTGCGATCGCAGCTATTCGTCAGAGTCTCTTAGGTATTTCGCGCGATCGCAGAGTACAGGTGATCATTATTGCCTGGTTATTTGGCAGTTTTATTGAAGGCGCTTCGGGGTTTGGCACTCCTGCAGTGATTACGGTGCCACTACTCGTTGCCATTGGTTTTCCAGCGATGGCAGCCGTAGTTGCTGCTTTGATTATTCAGAGCACGCCTTCTACCTTTGGCGCAGTCGGAACGCCGATTATTATTGGCATTGACGCTGGCTTAGATGGTGTACCTGCTGTGGACCAACAACTGGCCGCTGTGGGTTTAACTCAACCAGACTATCTAGCGCTCATTGGGCGATGGGCGGGTGCGCTCCACGGCATTGTGGGGGCTTTCCTGCCCCTTGTGTTGGTTATGGTGATCACAGCAGGGTTTGGCAGTCGTAAATCCTTCACCGATGGACTAGCGGCTTGGAAATTTGCCTTATTTGCAGGATTAGCATTTACCATTCCCTATACTCTGACTGCCTTCTACCTTGGACCAGAATTCCCCACCTTGATCGGAGGCTTAGTGGGGCTGGGCATCGTGGTTCCCACTGCTCGGAGAGGGTTCTTAGTGCCTAAAACCCTTTGGGATTTCCCTCACCACTCTAAGCATCAGGCTAGGCTATCTGCATTGTCTAACACCCAACCCAAACGCATCTTAACTGCCCGCCAAGCCTGGTTGCCTTATGTATTGTTGGGGCTGTTCTTATTACTATCGCGTCTGGAGTTTTTACCTATTCGCAGGGGACTGCAGTCTCTATCTCTGACTTGGACCCATATTTTAGGGACAGAAGTCAATGCTGCTACGCAGCCCCTTTACCTACCTCCGACGGTATTTATCCTAGTAGTGATCATCACGTTTTTTATGCATAGGATGTCTCTGCCATCAATGCAACGGGCCGTGATGCGCACGCTCCCGATTTTGCAAAAAACGGTTTTGGCCTTGGGTGCAGCAGTCCTGATGGCGCGGGTATTTATCAACACAGGCGTCAATTCTGCAGGTCTGACGAGCATGCCCCTGGCATTAGCAGATGGCATGGCAACCCTAGTTGGACGAACCTGGCCTTTTTTTGCACCCATGGTGGGCATGGTGGGGTCCTTTGTGGCAGGGAGCGTCACCGTTAGCAATATGATGTTTTCGCTGTTTCAATTCGGGGTAGCCTCACAAATTGGGGTGCCCACTGCAGTGGTTTTGGGGTTGCAATGTGTGGGGGCTTCTGCAGGCAACATTATCTGTGTGTCCAATATCGTCACCGCTGAAGCCACGGTTGGTCTTGCAGGATGTGAAGGGCTGCTAATTCGGAAAGTCCTAGTGCCCACTCTTTACTATCTGATCTTTGCTGGATTCTTGGGAGGATTAATCGTACTGCTAGCTCCAAAGTTTGGTGTTTTTGCTAGCATCCAGTGGATTGTGCATTAACTGGGATAAGTAGCCAAGTCTTGTCATTCCCAGGGATGCTCCGTCAGTCCTGCTCGTTGTGCAGCCGTGTTCCTCACCAAATCCAGTTGAAATAGGTCAGCACCAGTCTTAAGGTCATTGCACTTTGTTGCCAGACTTTGCCAAATTTGTTCTGCCGTCGATGCCAACGCCCGGTCTGTTGGCGCAATATGCCATTGCTCCGCTCTAAAGCTTCGACTGCGCTCAGCTTTAGCCTTGAGCGGAGCCGAAAGGCTAACTGTTACGTTCGGGCTTTACTCACTTCATAGATGACCTGATCTGGTAATTGTCGTGAGGACCCTTCCCAATCTTCCGTTTGCCAATGGTGACAGGCGGTTATTCCTTCGGCATTCACAATCCTTTTTTTCGAAGTGCCCTATAGGTTTAGCAAACCCACACTTTATTGATTTACGACCGATGCTTCTTATCGCCCGTAAAGAGAACTTCTCGGAGCATGTATGCTTCTGCCAGAGAGGGATCAAGTTAAATCGCTTAATTGATTTCCCTCATCGCTTCCTGTAAGTCTCTCTGCTCACGTCGATCCCTAGAATCCATAAAGAGTGGTTGATGCCATAAGAAGTTTCTCATGGACAGTTCATTTAAACTTCACAATGCCAAGGTTAACTAAACATTAAAGTCAGGTTAAATCTCCTATCAAGACTGAGTCTGGTGTCAATGCAGAGATTGTTTTTCCTACTCTAAACCATAACCTTGTATTTCATGACTCATAGTCAATCGCCAACTTCTGCTATGAATCCAGCAATGATTGCCATTGTTGCTGAGGGGTTCTTGTCTCGCTTGAGTTTTGGCATCATTAGCTTTGCTCTGCCGATCTATGCCCATCGCTTGGGATTTAGTCTATTTGAAATCGGTGTGTTAATGACGCTGAATCAAGTCGTGGCCATGGGGCTAAAACCTGCAATGGGTTGGGTCGCTGATCATGTTGGTTTAAAGCGCAGCTTCACAATATCCATTGGTGTCCGCAGTTTGATCGCCTTGTGTTTAGTGGTTGCCCAGTCACCGTGGCAACTTTATGCCATTAAATCTGTGCATGGGGGCTCCAAAGCACTGCGGGACCCAGCAGCAAATGCCCTGATTGCCGAGCAAGGAGGGAAAAAAGCGATCGCATCAGCCTTTGCCTGGTATCACACAGCCAAAATTATGGCGGGCTCGATGGGAAAAGCAATCGCAGGAATTTTGCTAACGCTCACTGCTTCTAACTTTTCCTTCGTTTTTAATATTGCGTTCCTCTTGTCGTTGCTATCGCTCTATAGCGTGGTTCGATACGTTAAAGCGGATAAGCCTAAAGAAGTTCATTCATCTGCTCTGGTTAATGCTGAGCCACTTCAATCATCTGTAATTGAGGACGAAAATCGTTACTCTCTGCCCCCTGGTTCTAAATCGGTGATTGTATCGTTCAGTCTGTTATCTTTTGCTATCAATGGCACTGCTGAGATGCTGAGAGGGCTTTTCCCAATTCTGGCAACGGAGTATGCGGGTTTGAGTGAAGCACAAACGGGTTTGATCTACACAATCTCAACAGTGATTGTGCTCTTCTCTGGTCCTATTTTTGGTTGGTTTGCCGATCAAGGTCGTCAGGATTTGGTGCTGTTAGTGCGGAGTTTTGGCAATATCCTGTCATCGGTTGTGTATATTCTGGCTCCGAATCTCGTTGGGTTTGCGATCGGAAAGTTGTCGGATGATACGGGTAAAGCTGCCTTTCGTCCTGCTTGGGGGACAATGATGTCTCACGTTGCTAGCTATTCCCCTCAATGTCGCGCACAAACCATGAGCTGGATGTTGATCGGGGAAGATGCTGGGGCGATCGCTGGGCCAATACTAGCAGGTTTGCTTTGGAGTAGTTGGGGGTTAACAGCAATGTTAGGTGTCCGGGTTCTGCTAGCAATAGGGACTGAAGTTTATACAGTTTATCTGAGTCGTTCGCTTGACGGAGTTCACCAACCGAAGATTGTTAACAGTCGGTGAGAGTCGTTAACTATTATGTCATCTACTATTAGCTTTCAGGGCCGATATCATAGCTACCTCAGCAGTAGCTATCCAGGCGCTTACTGCTAAGCTTAAAGCTTTCAAGCATGCTACTAATTCTGAGGAAAGGACTGGGTCAGGCAGTCAAAATTGATTGCAATCTACACAAACAAATTACAAGATATTCTCTTATTGAATGTCAGATATCAGGCAATCTATCTGTGCTTTTCAAATGCATACTTAGACAACCTGAGCAGTAAAAAACTATATTAATTTATGGCAATTCAATGTAGAAGACTCAATATATTGAACTGTCGTAAAACAAATCATTAATCTCATTTTTTCAATTCTTGGAATAAGAAAAGCACGTGTCATAGCGTTATTAAAAATCATGCGAAAGAATTGTTTTGTGCTTTTATTCTGATAGCTAAGTGATAAGGCTGTATTATTTTGAACCCTTTTCATAGCTATTCTACCTATCTATTCATTGTGAATCAGAATTTATTCATGATTTTAAGCGAGAAAATATTTACCTCAATTAACTCTATATCCAATACTAGTGAATAGTTAAAAACTCTTAAGTTTTTATAGGAAGATCTTAATGGATTTTAGACATCTTGAATTTTGTGTAGTCACTCATTCTACAAATAGTTAAATGTGAGAAATATCTCATCTATTATTCATGCTTTCTGGATAGAGCTGAAGGAAGATTAACTCAAGGTTAACAAAGAGCTAACGCAAGATTTATTAATAATCAAAATGATTATTTAGAAGCGTTTTTTGCTCATTCAAACCTTGAAGAAATCCTATGCACATTCGGGAGGATAAAAATGCAAGCCATTATTCTAGCCGCGGGATGTGGTTCTCGGTTAGCAAACGTACTGAAAGGAAAGCCCAAATGTTTAGCACAAGTGGAAGTTGGCATTCGCTTGATTGACTATCAACTCTTTATCCTTAATACCTTGGGGATTACAGAGGTCTGTCTGGTCCTGGGATATCACGCTCACGAGGTATACCGAGCCGTTAGCGATCGCTGCCACTGCATTTTTAACCGTCGTTATGGTGAAACCAACAGCCTTTACTCCCTGTGGTTAAGCCGGAATTGGGTACAGGATGATTGTTTGATTATGAATGGCGACATTCTGGCCCATCCTAGAATCTACCAGCGGTTATTGAAGACTTCTGGAAATGCCTTAGCTTATGATTCCTGGTCGGGGAATGAGGCAGAACATATGAAAGTTGCCTTTCAAGAGGGCAGACTGCACAAGATTAGCAAATCACTCTCTATGGAGGAGACTCAAGGCGAGAGCATTGGGCTCTTGAAGTTTACTCAACCGGGAATGGCGGCATTGTTTGCAGAAGCTGAAACTGCCCTAACCTTGGGAGGCGAAAATCAATGGGCACCTGCTGCGATCGCACGTCTTGCCCAATATCAAACGATTAAAGGTATTGACGGTGCCGGATTGCCTTGGGTAGAAATCGACTTTCCCGAGGATTTGCATCGGGCTTGTCAGACCATCTGGCCGCGACTGCCAGCAGCCATCCTACCTCAATGGGTACAGCGTTACGGCCAGGCGAGTTAAAGCCCTTAAGTTCCCCTCAACAAGATACTTTCTCACCCTGGATACAGGAGAAATCCTATGAATTACAGCATAGATCCCGTGTTTCACGCCATCCAAAAAATTCGCAATCCTGCTGCTATTCGGCCCATTTTGATGAAAGAGTGGGGACATTGGTTAGGTAAACAGCCCCACAGTATTGATGTTACCCCCACCTTAACCTACTACAGACCCTTTGATCGTGCCTGCATCATCGCCGCCATCACGGTGACAGAAGAGGATAAAGTTGAACCCAATACAGTGCACTTATTTTTCAATGCTTTTGTTGATGCTGAAGTTGCCCACCAGCAAGTTGAACAAGGCGACCAAATTGCAGTTCCCCCGAATGCAGCGTTGCCTATGTTTGCGATCACCGATTGGCAAACAGTAGTTTGGACTCTTCCCCATGCTCCTTGCTTACCTGAGCTGACCGAACTCTTGCAGCCAGAATACTTTTGTCCACAGCTTGCTGCTCCCAGTGATCTCCCTACCGCAACTGAAGCGTGTCCAGCGCCTCAACTATTTCGCTATGTACCCTTCAAACGGGCTATTTTAACCTGGGACAGCCCCCATACGAATCAACGCTATTTCATCAAACTCTGTAATCCGAAAGAGTTTCATAAAGTGGTGGAAAACTTTCAACAGATGTACCGCCAATCAGGACATCTGAGCTTCGAGGTTCCCGAGCCAGTGGCCGTGGATACCCAATCTCATACCTTTTCAATGCGAGCATTGGCAGGACAGCAATTTACAACCGTAATGTGCCAAGTTCAGCCCGAATCTTTCGTTCGAGTTGGACAAGTGTTAGCCGAACTGCACCATGCCCCTATCCACCCCACCACGGTTTGGACAGCAACGAAGGAACTGACCACCCTAAGGGAAGCAATGGCGGCTGTAAAACTGGCACTCCCCGATTTAAGCCAATCGATTGATCGGACGATTACCCGCTTAACTGCAATAGCCCAGGATATTTCTTTTCCCAGCAACTACCCGATTCATGCCAATCTCTTCGGTGATCAGATTCTTTATCGTGCCCACCAAATTGGCATCGTCGATTGGGACACGTTGTCCCTTGGCGATCCACACTACGATATTGGTCGTTTGATTGCTCACTTTACTTATGTCGCTGGACGCGAACAACTACCTGCCAAAGCCGTGAGAACTTGTATTGCTGCTCTACTACAGGGGTATGAATCTAATGTTCCGTGGTCACTTAATCCCACCTGTCTAGCCTGGCATATCGCTGCTCAAATACTCTTAAGAGGCAAAATTTCCTCTTTACGGAAGTTACCACCTGGCTGGCAAAACCATTTGAAATTTGTAGTGGCTGAAGCTGAATGGCTACTGGCAGGGTGTAGTGAATATGTTTCTTTACCCCTTCATCCAGCTAATGGTAATCACACTGCATTGTGCGTGGAGAGATGATTCAGGAGATCCTTATATGAAGACATCAGCAACAGCAGATCAAGCAAACTCGGTTCCTAAGCGGATTGCATTCTATCTACGATCCTGTGGCAATTTGCATTATTTTGCTGCTATTCAGCCCTATCTTGACTACTTCTGTAATCAGGGTATTCATCAAGTGTTTCTTGTGGTTTCCCAGCTAAGTTCAGATGATCAACACCATACTGAATATGCTGGTTATACCCATCTGTTGACAACAAATTGTGATTTAGATACCTACGATCTGGTCGTCACCCCCTCCTTTTTACGACCTGAAGAACGAACCGCTCAAACTCAGGCAGTCCAGATTTTTCATGGTATGTCTGATAAACCCTTTACCTACGAACGAGATTTTAGCAACTATTTGCTTTGTCTTTGTGTGGGGCAGCGACAGGCTGATCGCCTGCTGCAAACTCCCTGCAACCAAACAATGAAGTGGACGCTGATCGGTTATCCCAAATTTGATCATCCACCCACTCTGCCACCTCTATTTGAGAACGATAAACAGACGCTCATTTACTGCCCCACCTGGCGCAAACAAAATATCAGTTCAATCGAGATGTTTCTGGAACATCCAGAGGTGATTGCGCAATTAACGCAAGAGTACAACTTGATTGTTAAACCGCATCCTAATATCTTCAATCCCGATCGCCCATTCTATGACCAGCGGATTGTCGATCGCTTGCATCAACTCCCTAACATTAAGCTGATCCGATCTGGTAATGTTATGCCTTGGTATGCCCAAGCCGATCTGTTCATTGGAGATATTTCGGCTGCGGGGTATGAATGGTTGTACTTCAATAAACCGATGCTGTTTCTCAATCCACAGCCAGGTGTATTGAAAACTAACTCAGATGTTTCGTCCATGACCTATCTCTGGCAATGTGGCGAGGTTTGTGATCAGATCCAGCAATTGCAGCTGTTAGTTGATCAGGCATTACTGTGCGATCGCTATCAAGTTCAGCGTGAATCACTGTTGCACTATAGCGTGTTCAATCCTAGAGACCACAGCGCTACCCAGCGTGGTATTCACGAAATCGAATACCTTCTCACTCGTCAGGATGCAAATGTAGGCAATGTAGTGGTTTCGATATGAATGGACACATTGAGGACAATCACCTAATACCGAGGCGTTACACCAAACCCTCGGATCTCGAAAGGATATCTGACCAACCAACCGTTCCAGAAGCCATTTTTCAAGTTCAGAACACTTGTGTTTACTATGGCAATACCCTAACAGTCCGAAATATTTTCTTAGACATTCCACAGCAGCAAGTAACGGCGTTTATTGGTCCATCTGGATGCGGTAAAAGTACATTGCTGCGATGCTTGAACCGGATGAATGATTTGATTCCAACCGCACGGGTGACGGGCAGAATCACCCTTCGTAATCAGGATTTGTATGCCCAGCAGGTTGACCCAGTGGAAGTGCGACGACGCATTGGCATGATTTTTCAAAAGCCCAATCCGTTTCCCAAATCCATTTATGATACCAATTCACCTATTAGGTGACCTGCATAGCTAAAGCATCCAAGATATAAGAATATCCCGTGAGTGAAGCCACTACCTTTTTGGAAAGAGCATTG
>JANQPU010000061.1 GCA_028285315.1 Acaryochloris sp. IP29b_bin.176 | reverse complement strand
CTAAATGCCTGTAACCGTTGATTCCTCGTTTCCTCTGGCTAAATGTTGTGATCAGTAGCAACGTAGTATCAGTACTTTCAGGAAAGTTGCACATCGCCTGACATTGTCTTGGCTCTGAGACGTTCTTCTGCCGTTGCGATCGCAATCCGAGCTTCCGGCACCGCCGACATATCAACCGAAATCGCCGTCACCCCCCATTCAATCAACTGTTGAATTAGCTGAGGATGTTGAACAGGTGCTTGGCCACAAATCGAACAAGGAATTCCCAAGGTCTTGGCGGTCTTGACTAATTGGGATAGGGCTGCAATCACAGCCGGATGGTTTGCCGTATATCGCTCAGTCAGATAGGTGTAATCTCGGTCAACCCCTAATAACAATTGTGTTAAATCATTTGTCCCAATCGCAATGCCTTGAACTCCTGCCGCCACATACTCTGGAAGTTGGAACAAGACCGAAGGCACCTCAGCCATTATCCAAACTTGCAGGTGATCTAGTAAATTAGCTGCTTGGATTCGGTTCCGGCAAAACACAAATTCATCCACAGAACGAATGAACGGTAGAAGTAAGCGAATATTCTCACTGCCTTGATGGCAAAGATGCGCCAGGGCCTGTAATTCCAAATCAAAGAGGGTTGAGTCATACATATACTGGGATGCCCCTCGCAATCCCAACATGGAATGGGCAGGCTTTTGAGAGTTCCCCACCGATTGAACAACTGCACCCTGCTTGCAATCCAAGGACCGATAAAATACGGGCCGAGGACGCCACGCCTTCACAAAACGCTGCAAATGGTGGCTCAAATGCTCCACAAAGGCTTGAGCACCCTGTTGTTGTAACCAATCATCAGGAAGTTGTCCTTGGCAAATATCCAGGAGGAACCACTCGGACCTTAATAAACCAACACCGCTGACTGGCAACTGTAATGCTCGCTCTAGTAATTTGGATTGACTCAGATTCACCCATAATTGGGTTGCCTGAAGTTCTAAAGTCGGTTTGGGACTCTTATGAGTGGGGGGCCGGATAGAAATCTGTGCCTGTGAGGATGGCGGTGCAGCAAACACTTTGCCTTGGTTTCCATCCAGGAGAACCGTTTGCCCAGACTGAAATGTATCTAAGGCGGCAGTAACCCCCACAACGGCTGGCAACCCCAGTTCACGAGCCATAATTGCACCATGCGAGGTATAGCCACCTGTTGTACAAATTAAACCAGCAACCTGCTGTAGCCAAACTAAATCAGATGGCACCACCCGTTCCAGTACAACAATCTGATCGGCGACCTTGTAAGGCTGGAGTTGGCTGCTATCTTGACAAACTAGAATAGGCGCTGTTGCTTGCCCTACAGATGCGGCTAACCCTACAGCCATTAACGGGGCTTCCCCCTCTTCTGGTTTTGTCGATCTGTGCTGAGGGGGTTGCAGGGTGGGTAGGGGCATTGCTGGCCATACACTCACAGCCTTAAGTTCCTTCGTATCTTCTCCAGGAAACAGCCATTCCACAACTGGAAACGAGGGATTTAAAGGGGGTAGATCATGGGCTAAAGCTAAGAGTTGGTCTAAGTGGACTTGCTCAAGACCCCATTGTTCTGGAGCAGGATCACGCATCGTTTGCACTAGACCTTGCTCTCTTGATACAGTACACTCTGACGGTAACGTATGGGCCTGATAGACACTGGTAATATGGCCAGGATGTCGATGCCAGCTCTTCGTCTGGCGATTAAAGGTATAAGTATCAGGCAAGATCTCACCCGTCATCATGCTTTGGCTGAGACCCTGTGTTGCTTGAATCTGGAGGTGGGTCTCTGTGCTCGTCAAAAACCCCGAAGCCTTGACTAAACCCACTGGTTGCAACAGGAGGCCCAATCGTATTTGATCGATCGGAATGGTCCATTCCTGCATGAGTAAAAGCGTTTGAGCTGTAAAGATGCTGTTCCACGCTCGTTTAATGGTGTTGCCAAGGTCAGCGAGTTGACAATATTGAACTGGCAGCACCTCCATCAGTAGAGGCGTAAATTGAGTCCATGGTTTTGGAAGTGCCAAGGACGGGCTCAAACGCCAGCAATCGGAGAGATTCTGTAATTCTGCCAAAACGTTCTGTAACCATTTTGGGGATATGGGAGTTGCCTCAAATCCTTGAGCGATTTCTTCCGCCACCCCTTGCACCTGAAACGGTTGTTCTGCCTGCAAGCGTAAACTCAAATGCGGGAAGTCATTCAAAAAAGGGGAAGACCAGACAATAGAGCGGCAAAATTGCTGGAATGATTCTGCGCTCACGACTACACTCGGCAGGATGGGCACATGAGCCTGGCATATCCCAGCCAACCCTAGAGCAGGATGGCCCACTCGTGAAGAGTGAACCCTATCATGTTTCTCTAACCAATACAGGCTTTCCACAGAATAGTCTTGAGCAGACGATCTCATCCTAATCCAAACGTCTGCAGGTCAAGGAGATATAACAAAATCCATGAAGCAATATATCGATATTTTTAGTTCCAGATCGTAATATGAAAGACAATTTGCTCGCTGTTGTTCGAACGATGATATACAAGCAGCTGATTCACAATTTACGAAAACGGCATGAGTTTTGAATGGCAAAGGGCTTTGTTCAATTCACTGAAGCAGCTTAGCTTACGGCCACGCTGTACCCTGTGCGAACGGTTTGCAGTTGGAGTCTTCTGCCCGGATTGCCAGCATCAGCTAAAGACTTGTCAATTATCAAGCCCACTGACTACCATTGATGGCTTCCCTTTACTTGCATGGGGGCAATATCAAGGGATGCTCAGGCAGGCATTAGCTCGGCTGAAGTATGATCAAAAACCCAAAATCGCCCAATTCCTAGGACAACAACTGGGGATAGCTTGGTTGGAAACACAGCTTAACGTACACCATTCTACTGTTTTACCCATCCCACTCCATCAAAAACGAGAACAGGAACGAGGGTATAATCAGGCGGCTTTAATTGCCGAAGGTTTTTGTCACGTGACAGGTTTCAACTTGACGCTTAATGGCTTGGTGAGAGTGCGGGCCACAGCAGCCCAGTTCAAATTATCACCACACGATAGATTAGCCAACGTTGCCCAAGCTTTTCAACTAGGGTCTTACTTTACGAAGGAGACCTATGGGAAATCCGTTTTACTGCTAGACGATATCTATACAACGGGAGCAACGATTCACTCAGCCGTCGACACATTAAGTCAAGCAGGCTTAAAGGTGTCAGGAGTTGCAGTGGTTGCGAAGGCTTAACCCAGTTGACTTACCAAGTATGCAGTTTCGAGACTCCAGCCAATTAAGAGGCCGATGCTGCCAAAAATGACAATTGCTGATATGGCAACGGTGATAGGGTTATCAGCATTGTCAAATTTCATGATGCCTTTGTTGAAGTCTGAAGACATGAATTTTTCGTCCTTAGCCATTAAGGTTGTTAACTAAAATTAACTTAACATATTTTAACTCTTATTGCTAGTGTGCCCAAACTCATGCTTAGTGACTCATATAGCCATGATCTTTGCAAGATAATTTCCTGTCATCCTTTCTCTTAATGCGTTTGAGGATATGGCTTCCTGTTGGCATTGCCAGTTTGAAAGCTGCCAGTACTGATTTATCTCTCATCTTGGTAAATGTGCGATCGCAAGTATACTTAACAAATTCTGATCATTCTGCTGTTGAAGGAGTCTAAGCAAGCGTGCCCCCATCCCATTGCTGAAGTCGATACAATAAGTCTCTAGCGTTCAGGATTTTATGGGATTGTGCCTCCATCTCAGTTACAGAAAACGGTGCATATGAGTGCTTTACTGATTTCCCAAAGAGCCAGCAATAAACCTGCAATTCCCAGATACACCATTCAGGAAGATTGGGTATGAAAGCAGTCGTCCTATTGTCAGGGGGGTTGGACTCATCAACCGTGTTGTACCAGGCTAAGGCCAATGGAGCGGACTGTTATGCCATTTCCTTTGACTATCAGCAGCGTCATCGTCAGGAACTGGAGGCAGCCGTTGCGATCGCAAAATCAGCCCAAGTTACTCAGCATCAAATCGTGGCTTTCGACCTCAGACTTTGGGGCGGGTCAGCCCTGACCGATACCCAAATCGATTTACCGTCTCGTTCTATTGCGGAGATGGCCGATCATATCCCTGTTACCTATGTTCCAGCCCGCAATACAATCTTCTTAAGTTTCGCCCTCGCCTATGCGGAAACCATTGCAGCAGAGCAGGTCTATATCGGTGTCAACCAACTCGATTACTCTGGGTATCCCGACTGTCGGCCTGACTTTATTCAAGCAATGCAAGAGGTGTTCCGATTAGGCACCAAGCTCGGTCGCGAAGGTCAGGCCATCGAAATTTGTACCCCTCTGATCAATTTGCATAAGTCTGCCATTATCGAATTGGGAAACGATCTGGGGGTGCCGTGGGAGCAAACATGGTCTTGTTACAGTGATGGTGGTGGCTCCCCCCCAAAAGCCTGTGGTCAGTGCGACTCATGTCAATTGCGATTAGCGGCATTTGCCCAACTCGGTTTAACCGATCCCCTTCCCTATTTGACCTAGCCTGACAACCTCCTGCTGTTGCTACTCAATTGGGCTGGCCTATACTACCCAAGAATTTGCTGCCATGAAGTCTTCACCCACCGTCAACTTAGTTGAAATTTTCTCTGCGATTCAAGGGGAAGGACTGAATGTCGGTACCCGTCAGATTTTTATTCGCTTCGGTGGTTGTGATCTACGGTGCCATTTCTGCGATAGCGCCCATACATGGACCCCAAAAAGCAGCTGTCAAATAGAAAAAACGCCAGGTTGCCGGGATTTCGTCCGCTATCAAAATCCAGTTACCCTTCTCCAGATCCTAGAGTGGGTTCAAGATCAAGATCAGCCTGGACTTCATGACAGCATTAGTCTGACCGGCGGAGAACCCCTGTTACAGGTTGCGTTCTTACAGCATTTCTTGCCACTTCTCAAGCAACAGACCTCATTGCAGATCTATTTAGAAACCGGGGGTCATCATCCAGAAGCCCTCAGCCAGTTATTGCCTTATCTAGATAGTGTGGGGATGGACCTAAAGCTACCCAGTGTTAGCGGCGAGACCCATTGGCCTCAACATCGTCAAAGCTTAGTGCTCTGTCATCAAGCCAACATCGATGTTTTTTGTAAGCTCATTATCGGTGAACAAACCGATGGGTCAGATTTGGTCACAGCCGCTCAACTCGTTGCCGATATTAACCCTACTGTGCCGATTTTCTTACAACCCGTAACACCCTTGTCCAATCACCATCCTGTCCAGCCTCCGACGCCGGATCAAGTGTTGACATGGCAAGCACAGTTGAAACAAGTTTGTCGGCAGATCAGAGTTGTGCCCCAAACCCATAAATTTTTGGGACAGCTTTAGGTGGTTTTCTCGCGCAACCAGTTTTTCAAATCTTCTTCATTATTGAAATCTAATAGGGCCTCACCCAAATCTTCTACTTGATTGACTGGCAAGCTACGGACCTGGGCCTCAAGATCTGGATTGAGATCCCCAATGCGCCGCTTTAACAGACGAAATACCAGGCTCAGCGCTTCCCGTTCGGCCCCTTGCTGCTGATTGGCTTGAGTGGTGCTGGTGAGCAGATTGGTAATCCGCTCCCGTTCTAGTAGGCCCATGCGTTCCATTTCGGTTTGCAAGACCTGTTCTTCGGCGGCATTGAGATGGAGGAAGGCTTCAATAAATTGAGAAATGACTTTAACTTTCTTGGCATCCAAGCGTAAGTTGGTCAGCAGTCTCAGACATTCTGCCTTGACTACGGGACGATCAAAGGTCTGGACATTCATGGTGGGCATTAATGCGGCTGCCACGGGATTGCGGCGCTGCAAAAAATCCCGCCAGTTTAAGCGATGAAGTTGAATGGCAACAAAGCTAAAGTCCAACACTCGACGATCCACAAACTCAACCCGATACCCATTCGTTTCCAAGCGTTGGGAAGACTCTGCAGACTGCAAAATAATGGGATAGATGGGCAAATTATATTTTTCATCGAGGTGAGCAAAGGTATGAAAAATACTTCGTTCTAGCTTGATGTCTGCCTTAGGTGAACTTTCCAGGTGGACCCAAAAACAAGATTCTTGCCCTCGCAATCGCACCTGTACCAAAACATTAGAGCTAGGAGAAGCCTCCTGTTTTTGAGGAGTAGCTTCCTTTTCTGCCTGCTCTTGTGGTTTGGGGGATTCCTCATCTTCTAGAAAACGAATCGATTTGGGGTCAATAGCGACCGCAATTTTTGGAAAGAAGAGATCGACAAATTCCAGAAAAAAGTTTTTGAGTAAGTCCCTAAATAGACGATCGCGATCGACCATCGTTAATGTCTACCCCACAACTAAATCGTTTTTACCCTAACATCCTCAGGTGGCGATCTTGTCTTTCCTCCTAAAAACAATGCGATGTTTAGAGAAAAATCAGCAAAGTATTCTCATATTAGTTCAAGATACTGTGCATCTTGCCTAAGACACCCCCTCAGCCGTTGCCAATCCCAAATAGCAGATCCCTTGTGGTGTAATCTCAAATCGACAGGGTAAGAGTTCCACGCCTGCGGCAACGGCTTCCCTCAGCAGCTTTCCATACTCTGGATCAGCTTGATCGCCAGGGGCAAAGGTCGTACAGTCTGACCGATTGATAAAGAACAATAAGCAAGCACGTGCTTCAGATAAAATCGACATCAATTCCCGAATATGTTTTTGGCCCCGAGTTGTTACTGTATCAGGGAATAATGCTTGTGCCCCTATCGCCCAAGTCGCACTTTTGACTTCTATATAAATGGGTTGGGCTGTTCCAGTGAGTAAAAAATCAATTCGACTTTTTTCCTGGCCATAGCGAACTTCAGATTTGACCTGATCGTAGTCTCCTAAAGCTTGTAATAGGTGTTTTTGGAGTAGTTCTTTGACGACAATATTCGGAATTTGAGTATTCACCCCTACCCAGGTTGGATCTGTATCACATACTTCAATCATTTCCCAGGTGTACGCTAATTTACGCTTGGGATTATTACTCTGGGAGATTTGCACATGGCTATTGGGAGCAGATATCCCCGTCATTGGCCCGGTGTTAGGGCAATGAGCGGTGACGACCTCGCCCGTTTCTAATTCAATATCAGCAAAAAAACGTTTGTATCGCTTAATCAGCTTGCCTGCAAGTAAGGGGGGGTATTGATAGAGCCAGTCCGCCATTCGTCTTACTTCTCCAGGATCATGAGCTGCACTAATCTACCTCATTTCTCCAGAACTGTCTTAATAGGGAGACAAATACACTTAACCTCCAGGGCCAATTAATAATGCCCTGGAGGTTAAGTGCAAAGAAATGGAACAGGCAAGTTAGCTAGCGATATACTCTCGCACTTCACCTTTACGACGACGCAGATAGTCTAGGGCCTGCCGTTCCAATTGGCGCACTCGCTCTCGACTCAGACTTAATTGCTGGCCGACCTTGGCAAGGGATAATTCCTTACCGTTATTGAGACCAAACCGCAGCATTAAGACATCTCGTTGCTGTGGAGTTAACTCTTTAAGCAACTGATTAACGTCATCTCGCAGCGCTTCTGTCGTTGTAAATTGCTCTGGAGATTGACCATCATCTTCCAGTAAGTCGCGCAACTCGGTATCTTGATTGTCGCCGACCCTGAGATCCAAAGAAATCGGCTGGCGAGCGATGGTGAGATAATCTCGGATCTGGCTGGGCTCTAATTCCAACGCTTCCGCAATCTCAGCTGGCGTGGCACTCCGACCTAGCTTTTGAGATAACTCGCGCTGGGCTTTTTTGATTTTGTTTAGCTTCTCAGTGATGTGAATGGGCAGGCGGATAGTGCGAGCCTGTTGTGCGATCGCACGGGTGATCGCTTGCCGAATCCACCAGTAAGCATAGGTCGAAAACTTATAACCTCGGGTCGGATCAAATTTCTCAACCCCTCGTTCTAGTCCCAGAGTTCCTTCTTGAATCAGGTCCAAGAGTTCTAGATTCCGCTTCTGGTACTTCTTGGCAACAGAGACGACCAGCCTCAGATTCGCTTCAATCATCTTTTGCTTGGCTTGCTGTCCTTGATGAAGCGATAACTCCAGCTGAGACGGGCTAAGATTAGCTCTCTCTGCCCACACTGCCAAAGAAGGCTCATGCCCTAACTCATCCGTTAGCGTTTGCTGCAAATCCAAGAGCGCCATCATGGCCTGTACTTGCTTACCAAAAACGATTTCTTGCTCATGGGTCAACAAAGGGACTCGACCTATCTCATGGAGATAGGTCCGAACCATATCTGTCGTTGCAGACACAGAGATAGCTTGTTGTTTGGTTTTGGTATTGGACATGGACTTGAGCTACCCCCTTTTAGAAGGTGATGTTGGCATTTGGACTATCAAATTTAGAACAGATAGTGAATGATGCAAGCAGTTAATATTGATATAACAGATTAAAAACGAAGTCAGTATGAGTTTATCCTTCTATATTAGGCCATTTTTCTAGGCTTGGTGAAATTTCCAAGATTCGGTAAACCGTATCCACTAGAGTCATTTTGACCTCATCTGCCATTTCCCTAGCTGCCTCTTGTTTATAAGCAACAAGTTGTATAAGCATCTATATCCCTAGACTGATTTGTAATCTATTATGTTTCAAAACCACTACATCCTCACCCATATATCTGAAAAAACGCTGAGTGTTCGCTGTTAATTTGAGATCTGGGTGTCGAGGGACCCGCCAAAAACCCTGGACAAGGATATACGGCATAGAATACCCAGGAACAATTCAATTTTCCACTGTTTATTAGGGTTTGATATTAATTTCAACATTCTTACCGATCTAGCATTGTTATCCTTGCTTCTTGCCGATCAAGCGCTGTCCTGAGCTAGGATCTCCACCCGCCAGCGGGCATGTCAAAGACGCGAAATTCGTATTATTATGATAAGTAACTTGAATAAGTGTTAAAAAACAACTTAAATGGTTGCTATTTAGCATCTTTTGACATCCAACACAATAGTTCTAATGAATCACAATCTTGTTCGTCGAGTGTTCACTGCCTGCCTTGGTTTGGTACTAAGCTTTGGAATATGGGTGAACGCCTCCCCAGCACAAGCATTCGATGCACCTGAACTATTGCCTGCAGAGCCCACCTCTATTGTGGATCTCGCCGAAGCTTTAACTACTATCCAAAAAAACAAGCTGGATAGAGACTTAGAAGATTTTGAGCAGGATACGGGTTGGAAATTGAGAATCCTAACGCAATACGATCGCACCCCCGGTCGAGCTGTCAAAGATTTTTGGAATCTGGATGAAAAAAGTGTGCTCTTAGTGGCCGACTCCCGCGGTGGGAATATCCTTAATTTCAATGTCGGTGATTCCGTCTATCAATTATTACCCCGCACGTTTTGGGTGGAATTGCAGACCCGGTTCGGTAACCAATACTTCGTACAAGAAAATGGCGAAGATGAATCCATCATTCAAGCCATCAACTCGGTGAAGACTTGCCTCAGCCAAGGCGGCTGTCGTGTCGTCCCTGGCTTACCTAAGGAACAATGGATATTTACCCTGATCACCTCAGGTATCGGTGGCATTATCTGTGGGTTCTCTGCCCACCCCCGCAAACCCGATCAAGTTTTTGCTTGGCAGTGGATGTTGATTTTCTCACCCCTGTGGGGTATCTGCTTTCTGTCTTTTGGCATCGGCCCGGTAGTTGCGCGCACATCTGAATGGCTACCGATTGCCCGTAATGTAGCAGGATTTTTGATCGGCTTCTTAATTGCCTTTCTCACCCCCATCTATAAAGCTCCTCCAACCTCTGAAGTGTAGATCCACTAAGGTTAGCATCAGATTTTTAAGGACTGAATTGGGATATAAATTTTTATCCGTCCTAACGGTTGCAACGCTCTACACTAAACATCTCAAAAATCTTGAGATATAGTTGGAATCTGGGGACATTGTATTCAAGTAAGTGCTTAGTGATTGTTACGAATGAGTTCCAAGCTGATCTAGACCGATTGAAAGAGACCTTTCAGTCAATCACTGCTGATAGTTGCCCATATACCCATAACTTCCATCTACATACCCACTACTCTGACGGGCGTTTAGACCCTCAGCAATTGATTCAACAAGCGATTGAAACGGGTCTCATTAGTCTGGCGATTACAGACCACCATAGTGTTGATGGGTATCGGAGTGCGTGGGAGCTTCTTCATGCCCAGCCAGTGGCTAGTTCACAATCCTTGCCTCATCTTTGGACTGGTATTGAAATTACGTCCCTGCTTTTTGAAACACAAGTGCATATTTTGGGCTATGGTTTCGATCCTAACCATTCTGCGTTGCAGCCTTACCTACTAGGTTCAGCCCCTACAGGTCATGAAGCACAGGTAGACCAAGTCATCTCCGCACTTCATCAAGCGGGGGGATTGGCTGTTTTGGCACACCCTGCTCGATATCGGCGATCGGTGAAAGAGCTAGTAAGCGCGGCTGCTCAGAACGGGGTTGATGGGATTGAGACGTTCTATTGCTACGGAAATAACGATCCCTGGGAGCCTAGTGTGTCTCAAACTAATGCATTGATGCGATTAGCGAGTCAGTACAATTTGCTACAAACCTGTGGGACAGATACTCACGGTTTAGATATTCACCACCGCCTCTAATTAGGGTTCACCACTCATGCAGAAACTGGAATTTTCGGTTGAGGGGGACTCTGCCAGGGTAGACCGCTGGCTGGCTAGCCAAGTGGATTCTTTGTCGCGATCGCATATCCAGAAACTGATTGAACAGGGCCATGTTCAAATCAATCATCAGATTTGCACTTCTAAGAAATATGCCCTGCAACTGGGGGACCAGGTCCAACTCCGTATTCCTGCTCCCACACCTTTAGCGCTGGAGCCAGAACCCATGGATTTGGAAATCCTGTTTGAGGATGACCATCTCTTAATCGTCAATAAGCCCGCAGGTTTGGTGGTCCATCCTGCCCCTGGCCATGCTAAAGGCACGCTTGTACATGGACTCCTAGCCCATTGCCAAGCCGGTCAGGGGTCGACCCTTTCGGGAATTGGTGGGGTAGAACGACCTGGCATTGTCCACCGCCTAGATAAAGACACTAGCGGTGCCATGATGGTCGCTAAAACCGATCAAGCCCATCAACATCTTCAAGCCCAAATTGCGACTAAAACCGCAGTCCGTGAATATGTAGGGATTGTCTATGGTCGTCCTTCTACACCCACTGGATACATGGAGTTTCCTATCGGTCGTCATCCCGTTGATCGGATCAAAATGGCGGTGGTGCCTGAAGAGCAAGGAGGCAAAGCTGCCGCTACACATTGGCAGATTCTCCAGCCCTTAGGTAATTACGCCTTAGTCAGATTTCAGCTAGAAACGGGACGCACCCATCAAATTCGCGTTCATTGTGCTCAGATGGGTTGGCCGATTGTTGGTGACCCGCTCTATAGTCGAGGCCGATCTGTAGGCGTTAATTTGTCAGGACAAGTTTTACATGCATCGCGTTTAAGCCTGAAGCATCCTGTTTCTCAAGCAGAAATCGAAGTGCAAGCACCTTTGCCCATTGACTTTATGAAGTTACTCAATCGCTTACAGCAGAGGGCAGATTCTGGCCACATAACTTAGCCACATAGTATTTTGTCAGCCACTAAGCATAATCAAAATTTGTGACCTGCTTCACACTCTATTTCACATATTTGTTTTACTATGGGCATACTAATCTTTAACATCAGCTCGTGTTAAGCCCAATTCTGGCTTTCTCTTATGAAGGCACACAAGTTTCTTCGGCGAAATAATCAGGATTCTTGCTTAACTTCTTAATAAATCGCTCAAAAGAAATAGAAGAGATGAATGACTGTGGTTAATGATAACCCTCTAACTGGTCAACCACCTGAAGAGGTGCCTCTTACCAACGCACCTCTTATCCGTGTGCTTGCCCAAGTGCGCTTTCCAAATATTCTCTCTATTGAAGACAAAGGATTTGTAGCCTCATTTCAAGAAGCCATTCGCGACGTATATCCTATTCTGCAAACAGAACAATCGCGTGGAGTAGTTTTCGGGCCACAAGGCATTACACAAGTGGAGCCGAAAGTAATCTGGAGATTTCGTGATGCTAGTGGAGATTGGCGTGTGTCATTGGCTTCTGACTTCTTAGCGCTTGAAACTACTGCCTATTCAAGTCGGAATGATTTATTAGAACGCCTTGAAAAAATTCTTACTGCTTTAAATGACCATATCAAACCTAAGATCGTAGAAAGATTCGGTCTGCGATATGTTGATAGATTAGTAGTGCAAGACACACGAGAACTGCCGAAACTTGTACGTTCTGAAGTTGCAGGGATTGTGGCATCTAAACTTGGAGACCATATCCATCAAACGATTAGTGAGTCTTTATTCAAATTTCCAGGTGTAGAAGATCAACTTGCTGCACGATGGGGACTACTATCTGCTAATACCACTATTGATCCAGCAGCCATTGAATCGATTGATCAGCTTAGTTGGATACTAGATTTGGATATGTCTATCGTGCAACAGAGTGAATTCAATGTTGTCACCCTTAAGACTCAAGCTCAGAAGTTCGCTGAGCGTATTTATGCTTTTTTTCGCTGGGCTGTGACTCCAGATTTTTTACGTCATTTTGGAGGTGAGATATGACTGGCTTTTTAAATCAACAGATTTCAAGAGAACTTGTGAGTACTTCTGCTGATAGCCCAATGATGTCCCAGACAATTCAGCAAATAGTCAGCATTACAATGTTCCCATCACTAGAAAAAACTATTAGTGGCGAATCAATCGCTGACTGGGACTTGCTGCACCTCTCAGACAGGACAACCAATGGCTTTACGGTTGCTCAAGTAAACATTTCAGCAACCACTCCTTCTGCACTCAATGAACTGAAGAAGTTGAGCGGTTTAACCTGGGAGCAGCTTGCTAAGCTCTTCAATGTTTCACGAAGAAGTCTCCATTTTTGGGCAAGTGGTCAACCCATCTCACGATTTAATCAAGAAAGTCTTTATCGTCTACTTGAAACATTGAGGTACATTAACAGAGGCAATGCTGATATCAATCGCCATAATCTATTAAATCCAGGCAAAAAAAATCAGATTCCCTTCGATTTATTAGTTGCGGGTCAATATGAAGACGTTAAAAAGTTACTGGGACGTGGTGGAGCGTCTCACAATCCTCCACTAATTCCTCTGAGCAAAGAGGAATTCTCTCTTCGCACGCCTCAGAAGCCTGGTGTCTTAGGTGATGCCCTACAGGATTCTGCACACAAGAATGTAGGTCGGTCTCGACCTGCCCGAGCTGCTAGAAGTAGAAATGGTACATGAAAACAGTGATCACCAGCTATGTATTCAAACCATAGACGTAGCTTTAAAAGAGTGGCGTCAGGGTGATTTTGTTCTGGGAGAACAATGGTTTGTCTATCGGATTGATCCACAACAACCTTTAGCAGAATCATCAAAAAACTTGGATGCTGAGGGATTGGATCTTGTTGAGGACGAAGTCCAGGGTTTAGTTGTTGTTACACAAACTTGTGACATTGTCCGTTCATGTGAATCTAGACCATTTGTAGAAATGGTACCTCTTGTGGCGGTTAAAGAACAGGTTTTGAATGAAATTCGACGAGGTAGAAGACCTCAATACGCCTTTATCTTGGGAGCATCAGCCTATAGCTTAGTTGCTGATCTTGATCGCGTCATGACAGTTGAGAAGGCTGTTGTTGCAGGATGGAAGTGTCAACAAGGATGTAGTAGTGATCAAGAAGTTAGATTACTTGGTAAAGCTCTTGCGCGAAAGCGTGTGCGTTTTGCTTTCCCGGATGATTTTATTGAAAGGGTGAACGAGCTACAAAGTCGCCTTCAGAATAAGCATCCAAAATTAAGTCCCGAGGGAGAAGCACTGCGAGCATTGCGAGAAATTAGAGTAAGAGCAGCACCTTCTTGGAGTCACAACGAAATTCAGTTGATGTTCTGGTTTATCCGTGAAGAAGAGGAAATACAATTTCAAGGGGTAGAATGGTACAACCTACTCGATAAATGGATGAAATTGGTCCCAGAAGGAGGTCGTTTCCAGTCGGTGAAAGGGCAGGTACTAACTCTTGAAGATTTGACAGCTAAGGACTACATTGAGAGCGATCCTCTTGATTTGGATCATTTATCAGATTGAGTGCCTTACGTAACGTATGTTGCAGGTTCTTTTTTCATGAGCGAGAAGAAATCAGCAATTTTCGCCATTAACGTTAAGCTCTGTGTTTTTAAGAGTGACATATATCACCCTGTTGTGTGATGTAATTCGAGACAATAGCTGCAGCTTACTTCGTCTGTTTCCTCTGAAGGTCGGTGCATAAATGCCCAATCCTCCAGTCATTGCCACTCAGCAACTGACAAAACAGTTTGGTGACAGCATTGCTGTTAGCCAAGTTGATTTGCAAGTCCAGCAAGGCGAAATTTACGGCTTAATTGGTCCTAATGGCGCAGGTAAAACAACCCTGATCCGCATGTTGGCGACTGCTGAAGAGCCTACCTTAGGCAACATTGCTATTGGTGGATATACACTGATTCAAAATCAACCTAATCCAGATATCAAGCGGCGTATTGGCTTCTTGCCCGATGATTTTCCCCTTTATGATGATTTGTTGGTTTGGGATTATTTGGATTATTTTGCTCGTTTGTATTACTTGCGAGAGCCAGAACTCAGTCAGCGGTTGAATGAAGTTTTAGCTTTAGTGGATCTAGAGAGTAAGCGCTACAGCCCGATTAGTACCTTGTCGCGAGGCATGAAGCAGCGGCTGAGCTTGGCCCGAACTATCATTCACAAACCCACGTTATTGCTGCTGGATGAGCCTGTCTCAGGATTAGATCCGGTTGCTAGGGTACAGTTTCGCCAAACCCTAAAAACCCTACAGCAACAAGGGCTAACGATTTTTATTTCTTCCCATATTCTCAGCGATTTGGAAGATTTCTGTACCTCCATTGGCATTATGCAGTTGGGGCAATTAGTTGAGAGTTCAGAGTTGCGAGCTTTATACAATCGCGAGCAGACGCAACAGTTAATCATTTCCACTATGGGTGATTTAGTGCCTGTCAAAGCCTTTTTACAGGATCATGCGTTTGTACATGAATGCAAAGTTTTACCGGATAAACATCAAATTGCGGTCACTTTCACTGGCACCGATGATGACATTGTGGCGTTACTGCGATCGCTGATCTCCCACAACTTCCCTATCATCGATTTTCACCGTACCCAAGAGAGCTTAGAAGATATCTTCATCAAAATGGGCTACCGGCAAACCTCATAACTCCCTGGTCGTGTCATGACATTCACCTTTATTAATCGATTAGGTAATTGGAATCCCCAGTTGCTGCGAGAATTTCGAGGCCGCTTAAAACCCCGTAGCATCGCAGCTACGATTGTGCTCTCTTTTGTGGGTCAAACCTTGCTAGGGCTGGTTTTTTCCCAGCAAGACTATAAGCCCGTAGTTGAGCGCTGGGCAGGGTTAGCCGAAGCCATGATCTGGATTTTACCCTATGCACTATTCACCGCAGGGAGCTACTACCTGGTTAGTGATCTAAATCAAGAAGAAAAACGCGGCACGCTGAATTTTATTCGGCTCAGCCCTCGTCCCAGTCGAGAGATCTTATTGGGCAAAATGCTAGGAGTTCCGATCTTGCCTTACATCGCCATTGGGCTTGCTATCCCTTTGCATATCGTTGCAGGGCTAAATTCAGGTATGCCATTATTTTTCTTGATGAGTTACTATCTGATGTTGGCAGTGGGGTGTTTTGCCCTGTTCAGCTTAGCGATTTTATATGGACTCCTTAGCAGTTCGCGCACCCTCGCGGTCGGGCAGCAATCTGTAGTGGCTGTGGCTTTTGCGGGGTTAACTCTCTTCTGTCTATCTCCACTCTACTTTGCCTGGAATTTGACGGTAACCTGGCGGCCATTAGGCTTTAATGAATGGTCAGCCCAATGGGATTCTTATCGATATGAGGTTGAAGATCAGAGGTCCGCAATTCAGTGGTTTGGGCAAGCAATTAATCAGTCTGCATGGTTATCTCATGGGTTCACCCTGATCGTGCTGATTATCGCTACTGCCCTCATTTGGCTGATGCTAGTCCGCTTATTTCGCAATCCCAATACGACCGTTATGAGTAAATGGCAAAGTTATGCGATTGTGGCTTTCCTAGAAGCATTGGTGATGGGTTTCTTTGTGGTTACATCCGATCAAGTAAACTTTGCAGAGTCAACGGCAGAGGCAGGCACATGGCTCCTGTATGCTTTTAACTTTGGTCTGACTATCGTGATTATGCTGGCTCTCTGTCCCCAGCGAGCGTCTCTCCTCGATTGGTTGCGATTCCAAAAGCACCCTCAGGGGATTTTGCGGGATTTAGTATGGGCCGATAAAAGTCCCGCGATTGTTGCGATCGCAATCAATCTCTGCATCATCCATGCCCTCTATGTCCCTTGGCTCTTGTTAGTAGGGATTGGCAAAGAAACCCCAACCATCGCTGCGATCATTGTTCTGTCTTTGACAGGTGTATTGATGATTTATACAGCCGTTGTCCAACAGATTTTCGCTCTCAAAATTCGTAACCCCTATACCTGGACGATGGGAGGGCTAGGAATTTGGATGCTGGTTCCGCCCATTATGTTGGCAATTTTGCGCATCCTTCCCGATGAGATGCCAGCCTCTATGATGATTTGGACCTTCTTAGGCTATCCCTTCAGCGATTTTGCCAAACCCATGTTAGTTAGTAGTGCCCTAGTTGGATTAGTGGCTCAACTTTGTGTCATTGTACTGCTAGTGTGGCAGTTCCAAAATCATCTGCGGAATCTATCCAAGGCTCAAGCTCAGCCTGTTGTCACTGGATAAACCACCGAACAGGTTCTTACCTGACGTTCAGCACTACTGAGATGGGTGCCAATGTGTTAGCTCAGCCTCAATAAAATATTGCACTAAGTCTCGATAGAGCTTTTCAATTACATCCGGCTCTAAGCCAGCGGCTTCAGCCCATTGTCGCCGCTGCTCTAGCATCGTTTTCAGACGCTCAGGGGCTTGGACACTGTGGGTATCCGTTTTAAATTTGGCCGCCACTTTAACATACTCAAATCGCTGACCTAGTAACTCAATCACTTGAGCATCAATTTGATCAATTGCAGATCGAATATCGGTCATATCACGGCAATCTTGAGCCGCAACCATCAACGGTTTAGCAATATCCTCAGGGCACATTGCATCCGCCTCAATTTCAATCAGCATAGCAGGATCAATCAAAGCACTGACTTGAACCATCGTGGTTGCAGGGGGATGAGTCCCAAAAAATTCCTGGTGCGCCCGCGAAAACGCCTCCCATTGAGCAATATCGGTGACAAACATTTGGGTCCGCACAATAGCATAAGTATCCGTTCCTAGCTCCTGCAATGCTATCTGGATAATCTCTAGACACCCTCTAGCTTGGGCATAACCGTCCGTAGAGATCACTTGCCCCTGAGCATCCACAGGGGCTGTTCCAGAAATATAAATCTGGTTACCCACCTGAATCGCACGACAGTAGCCCACCTGTGCTTCCCAAGGAGCCCCAGAACTAACCCGCTGAACAAGCGGCTTCATAGCGGTTTTACCCCAATCAACAAAGCCATCTCCAGCCATTTCCAGTAACAGTCCACATCTTCAAAGCCGATATTTCTTAACCATCCCAGTTGCGTTTCGACATCTAAGAGCTGGTTAGACGGATCTTCTTCTTCCAAGGTGTAGCCAATCGCCCGCAAAAACTGCTCATGTAGTTTGAGAGTGGGCGAAGAAACATGCTCTAGATTGCAAAAAATCCCGCCTGGTTGCAGTAAGTCAAACACTTCTTGATACAACGAATGCTTGCGGGGATGGGCCAGATGATGAATCGCAAAACTAGAGACAACCCCATCGAATTGACCCACTGGCGGCAGTGGATTATCCATATTGTGCTCAAGAATGGTCACCTTTACATCCTTAGCAAATCGCTGCCGAACTGCAGCTAACATTGTCGGGGAAAAATCGATTGCAATACTCTCCACATCGGGACGATCGATTTTGAGCAAGGACAACAAGCGCCCATCTCCAGTTCCTAGATCCAGAATCCGCTGAACAGTCTTGGGAACATGATCTAAGAGAACAGCCTCACCTTCCGTGCGGTGAGGAATTTGATCGGCTCGTGCTAAATAATCAAGTGCATGTTCAGCCGTCGCCCACTGATTAGCCATAGTCTCAGAATTAAGTCTTAGTCAAGGTGATATAGATTTTTCCTCGGTGTTCATAAACAGTGGACAGATACAGTGAATGCACCAGTTACTGACTGGTTACCTAGACTTGTTTCCTGTGGCTGATAACAAGCATCACTGTGTAGAGCCTAAATCTCAGAGAGAGCAACGTTACTGAAAATCTGATTTTTGTGACTCTCCCCAGAAAGTACGGTATTTCCCCCAATTCTGTCTACAGAAAATTGCTACAGTGTAACAGTATTGTCACCTGTAGGTAGTTGTCAGGCAATGGAGTCAAGGATTCAAGCAGTTCAAGCCCCTTATGGTGGAGGTGGTGATGCCTATTACCGCACCCCGCCCCCTGATTTAGAGTCTCTATTGCTGAAAGAGCGAATTGTTTATTTGGGAATGCCCCTATTTTCCTCGGACGATATCAAACGTCAGGTCGGCTTTGATGTTACCGAGCTGATTATTGCCCAACTGTTATTTTTACAGTTCGACGATCCTGATAAGCCTATTTTCTTTTACATCAACTCTACAGGCACGTCTTGGTATGGCGGTGATGCCATTGGCTTTGAAACGGAAGCTTTTGCGATTTGTGACACCATGTCATACATCAAACCTCCAGTCCATACCATCTGTATTGGTCAAGCGATGGGGACAGCCGCAATGATCTTGTCATCAGGAACCAAGGGATATCGAGCTAGTTTGGGGCATGCTACCATCGTTCTCAATCAAGCCCGCAGTGGAGCCCAAGGGCAAGCCTCTGATATCCAGATTCGGGCACAGGAAGTCATTGCTAACAAAACCACGATGTTAGACATCCTGGAGAAAAACACCGGACAAACTGCCGAAAAGATTGCCAAAGATATGGACCGGATGTTTTATCTATCACCAGAAGAAGCGAAAGACTATGGGTTGATTGATCGCGTTTTGACTAGTCAAAAAGACTTGCCAACGCCAATACCCTCTGCAGTGTAAAAAATGAGTCAACCTGAGTAGTACAAAGAGAGAGTTATCGACTATGCCTATTGGTGTTCCTAGCGTCCCCTATCGTATCCCTGGCAGTCCCTATGAGCGATGGGTTGATATTTATACCCGACTGAGCCAGGAAAGAATTATTTTTCTAGGCCAGGAAGTGACCGATGGTCTAGCCAATCGCATTGTGGCCTTTCTCCTGTATTTAGATTCTGAAGATCCTAGTAAGCCGATCTCTATCTATATCAATTCTCCGGGTGGTTCAGTTACAGCTGGATTGGCTATCTATGACACCATGCAGCATATCAAGTCCGAGGTGGTGACAATTTGTGTTGGACTAGCTGCATCTATGGGATCATTTCTGCTAGCTGCGGGCTCTCCTGGGAAGCGTTTGGCACTTCCCCATTCTCGGATTATGATTCATCAACCTTCTGGTGGTGCGCGTGGACAGGCTTCTGATATTGAAATTGAAGCCAAGGAAATCATTCGAGTGCGTCAGCAGTTGAATAGCATTTACTCAGCTAGGACAGGGCAACCGCTGGAAAAAATCGAGAAAGATATGGATCGAGATTTTTTCATGTCTGCTCAAGAGGCATTAGAGTATGGTCTCATTGACCAAGTCATTGAAGAGCGGCCTGCATAAAAACCCTGCTTTAGTCAATTCCATCTACGCACTGATGCGGCTAGGGCTGTGCATCAAAGATTCTTTTTCTTGATCAGGATGTAAGCATTTGCATAGGCAGGTAGGGTGGTAATGTGCTGTTTAAATTCAGCATGGCTGGGAAACACTCCTGCTAAGAAATCGAGTTGATACAGATTGGGTAAAAAAGCCCCCCCAGTATCAGCAAGAACTCCCATGTTTAACTGCTTTGTCCCCCCTGTGTCATGCTCTAGCATGATAATTTTGCCCAAGCCAATATTGAGGACATCCCCAGCAAAGGTTACACCGGGCCGAACAGCGATCTTTGCACCTATTTTAGGGCCATAGCCTTTAATGGCATCTACTTGTTTGAAATACCAATAGCGCTTTTGGTCTCGTTGAGGCTGCCCTCGCACATAAGCAATACCATTATTGCGGTCCACATTGAAGTAGGCCGACGAACCATCTCCAAACTGGATCAAGATGGTGCCTTGTAGCAACGCATCTTCTAGCCCTTGTCGAGTCAAGTAAGCCAGAGGTTCTACTTTACCCTGCTCCTTACCGCCCGGTTCATATAAGCCCGCTAGTACATCTTGCTTTGAATATTTCTTGAAGAATTTATCAACTGCGAACTCTGGTTTGAGTTGGTAAATGGGAGTATCAAATTCTGCTGTTTTCGTCCGAGATCCTTGATGGGCAAAAACGGCATACTTTGTAATCCGCAACTGATTTTGGTTTGGTTTCTGCGGGTTATAGGGTTGCCATTTCACCACCTGAAAATGGGTATTAATAAAATTGGGATCTTTGAGTCGGGTCGGGCGTTGGAGAGCAATATCTTGTTCCAGAATATTGATCATAAAGGCCAAGGTGCCTTGAATATCCTGCAGGGTAACCCCACCGGTTCCTAAAATCCCTTCTCGCAAAGCAGTCGGGTCATTTTGACTATGATTTTGGAAATAAGTTTGGACATTGATTAGCACTGCTAATAAATCTGCTTCGTTGAAATCAACCTGATGATTCGGCAGATAACTATTACTAAAAAGTTGCTCCCCTTTGATATTAAATTGATCCTGTTTGGCCTCATCAATGACCGTATAAGGGGTGCGAGAGAACGCAACTTGCTGGACTGGAGACTTAGGCGTGGATTGCCCTTGTGGCTGGGGCTTGCCTGAAGGCCTGGGTGTGGAATCACCGGGAGCTTGAGGAGAGGAATCCGGTGCACCTATAGGTGGAGCAGAAGATTCTTGAGAAGGATCTTGCGGATCTGCCAAGATGATAGACCAAGCAGCTGTATCAGTACGAGATGGTGAAGGCTGCTTTTCAGCGGTTGATTGTGAAGATGGTGGGGAAGTTTGGGTTTGCTTTTCACGGGCAATACAACTACTCAGCATCGATAAAAAGAACGTTAGGACCACAATTTTGAGCTGTACTTTTAGTGGCAGAAACAAACGCATATTTAAGCAAATCCTGAAGGGTTATTTTCGCAACGATGCCTATAAAATGAGTGACTGAGTTAAATGGTCAAGGCCAATCGGCTGATTGTCTGATTCAATGTCCGTTTTTAATGTTCACAGATGACTTTACAAACTTACAAAATGTGCCCATGAATTCTAAAGAGAATGTGCGTAGGTGCGATCGCACCTACAGTCCCCCTGTAGGATGGTCCCCAAAGATTAAACCCTGAAAATAGCTTAATATTATGGTTAATCCTAACAATCCTAATTCAGAACCAGATGAAGTCCCTCCTTCAGAATCAAGCTCGGGCGCAAGCGGCGGTCAAAGTTCTGAATCAGGTCCCATCTCTGATGAGTTATTTGATTCTTTATCAGAACTGTTAGGAGACTCACCCGCCTCAGATGAGCCTGCTTCCCTGCCAGATTTAGAGTCATGGTCTGAGGAATCTGAACAACCTGCCGAACCCCTATCCGCCTCAACTGAAGATCTGGGCGAAATACTCGAAGATCCGACCCTGATCCAGATGGGTACAGAAGCGGAAACAACACCAATGGATGAATTGAGTGCGATTAGTGACGGCCTTTCTGATCGTTCGACCTCTACGGGTGATTCAGCAGATATCTTGCCAGTGAGCGAGAATGAGGGGCATGAGCCCATCCCTGATCCTTGGGTAGATGAGCCAGTAGAATCCATTCCTTTGCCCCCAGTCGAATCAGAATTGCCCGTTAATCTAACCTCTGATCTGGGCGAGATACCGGAATCTAGCCTGCCCAATATAGAAGCGGCTGCCGCCGCAGAGCCTTCAGATATAATTTCTGATCCTTGGGCTGATCCAGCTCCTGAAGAGCCAACTCCCGTTGATCCCGTTAACGCAGACATTGAAGAACCAACCCTAATTCAGGCTTCTGATTTTCCAACTTCGAGTGAGGATGCTACGGAGTCAACGCCACCAGAATCTCCTAGCGAAGAGAGTCCGCTCCCCGATCTTTGGACTGATGTCGAACCCCCGACACCATTAGAGGCTACCGCCGCAGAGCCTTCATTAGAGACAGATATTCCAACCCCAGAAACGGCAGAATTGTCAGAATTTGAGCTTACTACTGAACCCATTCCTGAACTCGCAGCGGAGGTCCCCCCGGTTTCTGAGGTTTTATCTGCTGAAGTCCCAGCGGAAGACTCCCCCATCCCAGAAGACGAATCTTTATTAGTAGGAGAGGCTTCTCCTACTTCGGTAGATGAACCCTTATCCATAGGTGATGACTCGCCACCCTCCATAGATGTCCCGTTACTCGTAGAGACATCTGCTACTGAGGAGAGTGAAGAAAGTTCTATCGCTCCTGGCCCAGAACTCTTGAGCCCTGAGATCGGAGAAGCTCCCTCTACTGGTGAGGGAACAGAAGCACTAACTCCTTTAGCCAGAGAAGAGGCTGAACCTGCTGCCGAGATACCTCCTCTAGAAGGAGTAGACAGCGATAGCTCATCTATGCCCCTATCTTCGGATGCTATTGACCCCGTAGAGGAGAGTTCAGAATTGGCCAGCGACAGTGAACCTGATGTGGCTTCTTCGTCAGTCCCAGAACCTGAGTTAGTCCCAGAGCCTGTGGCAATAGGTCTGACATCCACTGCCAGTTCTTCATCTGCAACCAGCTCTGGCGATTTAGGCGCTGTGGGGGATAAGTTGCCACTCAATCGCTATCAGGTGGTTGGTTTATTAGTAGCCTTGTCAACATTAGGAACGATTGCCTATCTCGGGGTGACTGGCAATCAGCAAGATCCATCGCTGCCAGAACCCCCCTCTAACTCGAATCCATCTTCTAACGATCAATCGTCTAACGACCAGCAACCTGAAATAGCTATCTCTGCGAGTGAAGAAGCTCTACACTAGCAAATACACCTGGAAAAGCTCCTCAGAATCAAGCTGCCGCTGTCTCTCAAAGCCCAATAGATGCGATTGGTAGTCTTGATGTGCCTGAGATGATTCCCTCACAACTTGTATATTGCTGATGTGTCTCAAGATCATTGGGCCTATCGCTTCATGGTGAGGCTTCATGCCCAAGGGGTTATTCCCGACTACCCTGATGGCAACTTCCAGCCTGATAAACCCGTCACAGCAGAAGTAGCCGCTGTCGATTGATCAAGCGCTTGTGTCGTTAGGGTGGCTAGAATCCATTGAGTCAGAGTATGTAGTTGCTCCAGAGTGTTAACGGGTCATTACGTCAAAGGATGAAAATAAAACGCTAATCCCAACACCGCATAGGTCGCTAGGAGCAGTGTCCCTTCTAGCCAGTTGGACTGACCATCTGAGCTGATGGAATTGGCAATCAGCACTGATACAGCAACCGCCACCAATTCAAAGGGATTAAAATCCAAGTCCATCGGTTGACCAATTACCCATCCGGCCAGGACTAACGCAGGAGCAACAAACAGGGCAATCTGCATACTAGAGCCAACCGCAACAGAAACAGATAGATCCATTTTGTCTTTCATCGCTACAGTAACGGCGGTGGCATGTTCAGCAGCGTTGCCAATGATGGGGAGTAAAATGACCCCCGTAAAGAGAGGTGTCAAACCGATTTGCTCTGTGGCTGCTTCTAAACTGCCCACTAAAAATTCGGATTCAACAGCCACGGCGAGCGTTGCCGCCAGCAAAACGCCAACCCATAATCTTAAGTTGCTAGCACCTGCTTCGGGTAACTCTTCTGGTTCTGATTCTAGTCCTGCCACACCCACATCGAATAGATAGGTGTGAGTTTTCATGGAGAACAGGAGTGTTAACCCATAAACACCGATCAGCACGATCGCAACTGCAATGGAAAGATTCTGCAGAATATGACTCTCGATGCCTTCTGCCGAGAACTTAATGGCTGTCGGTAACAAAATTGCAATCACTGCTAGGTTCATTGATGAGGCATTGACTCGGGCAACGACGGGTTGAAAGGTTTGTTCTTTGTAGCGCAATCCACCCAGCAGCATGGATAAGCCCATCACCAAGAGTAAGTTACCCAGGATAGAACCAGTAATACTGGCTTTGACGACATCAACCAGTCCAGCTTTTAGAGCGATAAAGGCGATAATCAGTTCAGTTGCATTGCCAAAGGTAGCGTTGAGCAGCCCTCCTGCAGAAGGACCAATGACCACGGCAATTTCCTCTGTGGCAGAGCCCATCCAGGCTGCTAAGGGCACAATTGCCAGAGCTGAGGTGATAAAGAGCGGGAGAGGCCCCCATTCCAAAAGATCGGCTGCAATAGAGACTGGAATAAAGAGCAGCAAGATGATAAAAATGCGATTTTTGAGCGTCACAATTGCAGATGAGTTAGGTTTACAGATCCATCAAAATCAATCCGGTGCAATCTTTGTTTTCCAGTGATTTTGATGAGGGGATCAGAGTTAGAACGCAATTAATCTAGACTGATCCCGCAGTAAATATAAAGACTTTACCCATAGTGCCCGCATAGACTCTTAAGATATCTTGCGATTTCCCCTATTTACAAATGGGATCGCATAGGTTAAGCCACAGGTAGATTAGCAGCTTCTTGCCCTCCTTAAAATTCCATCATCGCTTCGTTTGATTCCACTGCTTAAGGAGCAGAATTAATTATTTTTGGGGTTTTGCTGCTTCTCATTCACTTAGACTGATATGACTATCAAGGCTTTAAAGTCAGCCTTTTGCTTATCCATCTCTAATATCAGCGCTGTATCTCCTCATCCATAGCGGAATTTTATTTGATATGAATACAACCTCTTACGCTTCTGAGAATACTCAGCAGGTAGAGATGTTTAAGGACGTCTCTACTGCACTGCAGCCATCTTTATCTCCTGCCAGTTCATTAGAACAAGCTGAGGGAGTTTATGTGACCTTACATGGTCATTTTTATCAGCCCCCTCGAGAAAATCCTTATTTAGGGACGATTGAGTGTCAGTCTAGTGCGGCTCCATTTCATGACTGGAACGAGCGAATTTATCATGAGTGCTATCGCCCCAATGCGTTTGCCCGCATCTTTAGTGACCAGGGCGAAGTCATCAACATCATTAATAATTTTGAATATCTTAGCTTTAATATCGGTCCGACTCTGATGAGTTGGCTGGAATCCTATGATATGGAGGTCTATCAGCGCATCATTGAGGCAGATCGCAAGAGCTGTGAACGACTCCAAGGGCATGGTAATGCGATCGCACAGGTCTACAACCACATCATCATGCCCTTGGCGAACCACCGCGATAAAGTAACGCAGGTGCGATGGGGTAAATCCGATTTTCAAGCTCGGTTTGGCCGCGACCCTGAAGGGATGTGGCTAGCAGAGGCAGCAGTTGATCTGGCGACCCTTGAGGTGCTGATTGAGGAAGGAATTCGGTTTATTATTTTGGCTCCTTCTCAAGCCCAGAGATGTCGAGCGATCCCCGAATTTGCGAACGATACTGAAAGTGATACCCACCGTGATACGCTTTCCTGGGAAGAGATGGGCGGTGGCCAGATTGATCCGACGCGCCCCTATCGTTGTTATCTTCCAGGCGATCGAGATCGCTATATCGATATCTTTTTCTATGATGGTCCCATCTCTCGGGATATCGGCTTTAACGCTGTCCTCAGCAGCTCTCAGAATCTAGCAAATCGGTTGGGTCAGGCTGTGCGATGCGATCGCAAGCCGTCTCAACTCATCTCGGTGGCAACGGATGGAGAAACCTTCGGCCATCACAAACGTGATACGGAAAAAGCGATCGCCTACGCGTTTCATGACACTTTCCCGCAACTGGGTTGGACCGTGACGAACTATGCCCATTATTTGAGTCTGCATCCACCTACCTGGGAAGTGCAGCTGAAGACCGTTACGGCCTGGAGTTGCGGTCATGGCGTAGATCGCTGGCAAGCGGACTGTGGGTGCGGGGGTGAAGGCAGCTTATGGCATCAAAAATGGCGTCGGCCTTTACGGGATGCTTTGGATTGGCTGCGGGATCAGCTCAGCGATATCTATCAAGAAATTGGTGCGCTTCTGTTTCAGGATCCCTGGGACACTCGGAATCACTATATCGAGATTATGGGACAGTTTCCTCGGCAAGTTCAGACTGATCCCACCAAAAGTGCTGACCCGATTCAAGCCTTTCTCAACGCTCACCAAAACCATGATCTCACTCGCGAAGAGCAGGTGGATGCGCTGCGGTTATTAGAGATGCAACGTCATAGTCTGCTGATGTATACCAGCTGTGGTTGGTTCTTTGCTGAACTCTCGCGACCAGAAGGGGTGCAAATTCTCCGGTATGCAGCTCGGGCCATTGATCTGGCAGCTGATGCGGCGGGGATCAACCTAGAATCTGAGTTTATCCAACGCTTGGCCTTAGCGCCGAGCAACGTCGAGCTGTTCGGAACTGGAGCGGGTGTCTACCAGCAGTTGGTGATCCCCTCCCAAATCGATGTCCAGGCCGTTGCGGCTCACTATGCAATTACCTCGCTATTCAATCCCTATCCGCCTCAGCATCCCTACTTTTGTTACCAAGTTGAGCAGCTTGATTATCAGATTCAAAGACTAGGATCTCTCTCCCTAGCGATTGGTCAACTGCAGCTCACCTCCAATGTCACTTTGGAATCAGAAGATTTGGTGTTTTGTGTCCTCCACTTAGGCGGCTGGGACTTTCATTGTAGGGTACAGCTCTTTAGTGGCCGCAAGCAATATGGCGAAATGAAGACCAAGTTGTTCAATACTCTGCAGCAAGCTAGTGCCACTAACATCGTGTTGGCCATCTCAGATGCCTTTGGCCATCAGCACTATGGCTTACATGACCTCTTACCCGAAGAGCGCCATCGGATTATCTCTCTCCTTTCCCAAGAGACCTTAAGTCGGCTCAATCAGCTCTATACCCAAGTTTATCGAGATAACTATGGAGTCTTGATGGCCTTCCAATATGATGATTTGGAGGTGCCACCGGAATTATTAACCGCTGCCCAAGTCGCGCTCAACCACCGAGCCCTGAGCGCCCTCAAAGGGCTAGAAAAGGAGATGAGCGATCCAGCACTCGATACCTCTCAGGTGGGTGCCAGTTATTGGGCAGAACTGGCTGCGATCGCAACCGAAGCTGAGCAGGCGGGTTGCCAACTCAAGCTGGATGCCGCCTACCCCTTACTTGAAGATTTGATCCTTCGCCTCCTATGGCAACTGTTTCATCATATTGATGTGGACTTGTATCCGTTCCGCATTCAGCGTCTACAAACCCTGCTCAATCTGGTCCAGCAGTTCCAGATCGATATTCATCTTGATCGAGCCCAAGAACTCTATCTACGCTGTCTGCAAGAGCAATTGACACTTCTGAACCACAGTCAAGCCATTGCTCAGGCTCAATCACTGGAACAGAACAGGGTTTCTCCGTCAGATCAGAATCTATACCCGCATCATCCATTGTCGATGGCTCAAATGCGCCAGCTTCTCCAGTTGGGCCGTAAGCTAGCCATCAATGTTCAGCCTTGGCTAGAAAGCTATCAGTAACTTAGCGATTGATATTGTGGGTGGGCTTTTCAGACGGTCTACGCCTGTTCCTAATGCCGTTTTCGGACATTAAAGTTATGTTGTCATTCTGGCAAGAGAATCACTCTACGGCCTGATTGGCAGGCACAATCAATGACGGAGTGGATTGACGAAGTTGGAGAGCATTTTGCTGAGTAACATGTAATTGCCAAATGGTTACTCCCCCGACCAGAATTGTCCCGGCTAATGTTCCCATTAATGCTCTATTTTGGGTTTGTAGGCGGCGAATCTGGGTTATTTTTTGCTCCATAGGCGTGGGTAGAGACGTAGCCTTAACCCTCGTTGGCAAGGGAGTGGCTAACGGTAAGTTTTCTATCCCTGGGGCATCAGGATAACTCACCGGAGGTGGAGTAGAAGCTAAGGCAGACTCTTGCTCTCTCTCCGGTTCAGGTCCTTCAGAGGGAGATGTGGTGGTATCTCTTACTTCCCCAGCAGATTCTAATGACGGAGAAGTTGACGTTGTTTGAGTCTCTGGGGTGTCTGTTGTTTCAACCGTCGAACAGAACACCTTACTATCCTCTCCCATTTCCGTTGATGGTGAGCTAGTGACGCTTGATTGATGGCTGTCTGTCTGAGCTTGGGCTTCAGCTACTTCTACAGCTTTAATAATGTTGGGTTGGGCTTCTACTTCTGCCTTGGGGGAAGGCGATTGTTTAGGTGGGGGAAAGGCCACTTTGCGTTTTAGCCAGTTCACAATTAATTCGGGGCAATTTTTCTTAAACCAGTAGTAGCCGTAGCGTTTAGCAACTGGTTTAGACATGAATGCCAGTCTTTTGGCGAGCTGGTTAATAGAGGTATTTTGAACCTTTCTATTAATGAAATTTACGGCCCCTACATCGTAAAGGCACTCAATCATTAGCTTGATGGTGGTTTCTTCATTTTCAGCTAAATGTTGCAGCAGGACGAGCACATCCTGCATACGCTGCTGCTCCCGTTTTTCTTCCTCGGGGCTCTTGGAAACCGTCATAGCCTTGGTTCTGGAATGGAGACTGGGGATATCGTTATTATGATTGGCGCAGGAGTGATCCGTAAACAATCTCTCCTACAGGGCATTTTTGCATGCAGCCCAGGTCAACTGGCCTAGATCAAGGACAGGATACTTAGATCCATGATTCCCATAGATAGGACAGGATGCACTGTTCACAATCTCAAGCGCTTGATTTATAGAGAGAAATTATCCTCAAACTCTTTTCGAGTCATGGGTTGTGACACAATTAACCCTTCACCCGATAAAACTTCCAAGGGTTCCCCATCAATTGAGATCCACACGGCTTCTTTTGGATCAAGACTACTGGCTGTGTAGACAATCTGACCTAGGCGAGCTTGCATGGATTTGCTCCCTCCACCCGTCGTGAATTCCCTAGATAAATCGATGCGCACACCGTCATCCTGTAATTTCAGGCTATTGAGCTGAGTCTTGTCAGGAATCGCATTGGTTTTATCGGCATTGGCAGGCCCTTCTAGCAGCCGTTTGAACGCAGCAGCCAGCTTTTCCTCAGACGTTGCATTCTCCAAATTATCTAGAGGAAGTTTGGTAGGTTCTAGCACCAGCTGTTCCTGATCTTTATAGGCAATCCAATAGACTGCTAGTTCGGGTTGAGCAACGGGCGATTCAGGAGCGGTTTGCCCAGGTTGGGGAGAGATTGGGGGCGAGGGACTAGTTTCTGTTGATGTCTGTTGTGGCTGGCAGCCAAATCCTCCGACAACCAAGGCAACGCCGACCAGCCCCCCCCAGAACCTACTGTTTTGGTACCGTAGTTGTGCCATTTTTGGACTTCATCCTCATGTATGAATACGTTTATTTAGGTTGGGAGAAAATGGGGCTATCAAATCTAGCCTAACTCAAGGAATTTGATCTGGGTTTGTTGATGGACACTCTGATGGAATGACACTGTCTTTGAGGTATCAATGGTCTAGATCCTCCTGCTGACAAAACTAATGTGAATTTTCATAAGTTTAGGCAGCAATAAATACCAGAACTACTTTATTCAAAAGTAGCTTATGCATCGACGGATTTACAGACTATTTAGTTCCACTGGTTAAGGTCGACAGAAGAGTCTTAATGAGTCCAAAATCCTTAAGAAGAAATGGCTTGGGCTAAATATTCTTTGAGGGTGGGTAAAACCTGGTTCAGCGGAATTTGGTGAGAAGTATGAGTTGCTCGTTCTATTAGCTCCACCTTTCCTTCCTTTAAAGATCGTCCCGTCACAATTCGATAGGGAATGCCGATCAAATCAGCATCTTTAAACTTGACGCCAGCCCGCTCCGTTCGATCGTCTAGGAGGGCTTCTATCCCTGCTGCATTGAGGTCGCTGTAGAGTTTTTCAGCTGCTCCCACTTGGGCACGGTCTTTCCCATTGGGAATAATAACGATGGCTTGATACGGTGCGATCGCAACTGGCCAGACAATCCCATCGTCGTCATAAGACTGTTCCACCGCTGCTTGGGCCAGCCGAGACACGCCGACACCATAACAACCCATAACCAACGGTTGCTCTTTGCCTGCTTCATTCGTGTAAGTCGCTCCCAAAGCCTCGGAATACTTAGTGCCCAACTGGAAAATATGACCAATTTCAATCCCCCGAGCTGTTTGTAGCGTTTGTTTGGGATCGTGTACTGCTCGATCTCCTGCTAGAGCCGTGCGAATATCCACCACATGCTTGGGTAAAGGAATATCTGTTTTCCAGTTGGCCCCCACTTGGTGAAACCCAACTTCGTTAGCACCTGTAACAAAATTCTTGAGTTCGACAGCCGTTTGATCGACTAAGCGGATAAATTTGCCATGCACCTGTTTGGATCTTTGAATATAGTTGTCGGCTAAATCCGGGGCAATATAGCCCAACGGTAGCGGCTGGCTCGCCCATTTAGGTTCTCCTTCAGCAACAGTCAAGGCAATTAGGGCTTTGCCTTTCACCGCTTCGCCTAATTTGACCAACTCATTCTGCAACTTCACCTCATTGACGGATTGATCTCCCCGCAGGCTCACTAAAGCCAAGATCGTCTGACCGTTGTCGTAAATTGCTTCATAGAGAACCGTTTTAACGACCTGAGTGGGTGAGCATTGCAAGCAATCACAGAGCTTGGCAATGGTATCCGTCCCTGGCGTTTCCCGTTTTTCTAAGGTCTTGAAGGCGGAAGGTTGAGCATCTGTAGGGAGGGAAACGGCTTTTTCCACATTGGCGGCATATTGGCCATCTCCGGTATAGAGAACCTCATCTTCTCCGGCTTCAGCCAACACCATGAACTCTTGGGACCCAGATCCACCAATGGCCCCTGAATCCGCATCCACGGCCCGATAGGCTAAGCCACAGCGCTGCAGGATATTGCAGTAGGCATCATGCATTTTGCCGTAAATCGTCTTGAGGTCTGCTTCGTCGGCAGAGAAGGAATAGGCATCCTTCATGATGAATTCCCGTCCTCGCATCAAGCCAAAGCGGGGGCGAATCTCATCCCGAAACTTAGTTTGAATTTGGTAGAGATTGAGGGGTAATTGGCGATAAGAGCGAATCATATCTTTTGCGATCGCAGTAATCACCTCTTCATGGGTTGGCCCTAAACCCAACTCCCGATCTTGACGATCCTGTAGGGCAAACATAATCCCTTCTGCTTGCGTATACGTCTCCCAGCGGCCCGACTCTTGCCATAATTCAGCCGGTTGGATTTGGGGCAGTAAACATTCTTGTGCCCCCGTCGCATCCATCTCCTCCCGCACAATCTGGGACACCTTTTGCAGGACCCGCCACATCAACGGCAAATAGGCATAAATCCCACTGCCAACGCGGCGGATATACCCAGCCCGCAGAAGCAACTTATGGCTGGGAATTTCTGCTTCCGCTGGGTCTTCTCGCAGCGTCACAAACAGCATTTGAGATAGCCGCATGGTGTCCTCTTCAGCTTCAGTTTTGCTATATCAGTCTAGACGATCAACCCCCGCCTTTAACCTGGTGATCCAATCAATCCAGATTTTGGCTAAATCAAAGGTATTCAGTGTTGTAAAGTGACAGTTATGTATAACGAAGAAGACCTCAGCCTCCTAGACGATGGGGATAATTTAGAAAGTCCGCTTGATCATATGGCCGCAGTCGATGATCCTGCGGCAGAAGCTGCTAAGCCAGATGTCGAAGAGATGTTGCGATGTCTGGAATCTCCTGATGTGTCTCAGCGGATGATTGCAGCCCGCGCATTTTGCGAACTACAAGATTCACGGGCCATTCCTCATTTAATTCAGTTACTGGCGGATGCCTGTCCCTTAATTCGAGTTAGCGCAGCCTATGCCCTCGGTCGAAATCCCAGTGATAGTGCAGTCCTACCCCTCATTCACCAATTTAATCAGGACTGGAATGGCTATGTCCGTAAAGGTGTGGTTTGGGCATTAGGCAATTGTCGAGATCGGCGCGTTCTAGACCCTTTAGTCAATGCCCTTCAGAACGATATTTCTGCGGTCCGCTTATGGGCGGCAAGTTCCTTAGGACAACTCTCTGAAATTGATGCTGACGTCGCTACAGCTGCCATTCCTCCCATGATCCATGCTCTCCACACTGAACCGATGGCTCCTGTTCGTAGCAATTGTGCTTGGTCTCTGGGGCAATTGAGCAGTGTGATCGCGGCTGGCGACCTCTATGATCAGGCCATTGCAGCCATGATCAATGCACTCAGTGATAGCGATCTAGGTGTCCAAGAAGATGCCAAGAATTCCCTGATTAAGCTTTCTGATCCAAAAGGCTTACAGGCGATTGAAGAACTAGAGAGTATGGGGCTGTTGTAACGTATCGGTCCTATCACTCCTCAGCAGGGGATCTATTCCCGAGATCTCCTGGAAATGCTGCCCATCATCCCTCTCGAGCCCAGTCTTCGAAACGGCTCTCTCATAGCTCATAATTACCGCCCCGTCAGGGGTCATAGCCTCCATCATCAATGTTAAAAAATCAAACAATCGATTAATGGATTCATGGTGACCATATTGCTGGGGGTCAATGCTCGGCAACGGTTTCGTAAAAGGCTTGCCATCCGTAGGCTCTAGCATCAGGTGCGTTTCTTCATACACTCGCCAAAGATCTAGCTTTAGTCGCTCTCTATCAGCATCAGAGGCAGTGGTCAATCGTAATAGAATGGTGCCATCATTGTTGTGCTCTAACCGCTGAATTTTAACAGGCAGGTAACCCGGTTGAGCTTGCAACCACTGGAGGCTGTATGTGAGTGCTGCCCAATGCACATCCTTAGGTAAACTAAGATCAAGTGTGGCTTGAGCCTCCGCAAAAAAGTGACTAATGTCTCCCTGCTCAAAACAACCTTGCTTAGGCATTCGTTCTTGTTGATTGTTCCTGAGATAGACATAGTCGCAAACCACATCCCCTAACATTGTGGAGTCATTGGGACGCACATCTTCTAAACAAACCCCCGTCAAGATCGCCGCAGAAAGATCCGTGCCAGAGAGGCGGCTACGGGTCAAGTTGACATCCCGAAGATTCGCCTGCTTGAGCACCGCTTGCTGGAGATCGGCTTCACTCAGATCAACTGCTGATAGATTGGCTACAGATAGATCAGCTTCACATAAATCGGCCCGACTAAAACTGGCTTTCACACATTGTCCGCTTTTGAAATTAGTATTTCGTAAGTCTGCGCCTCTAAAATTGGCCTCAATTGCAATACTTTTTCCTAAGTTTGTGTCTCGCAGTAAGGCTGAGCTTAAGTTGGAGAAACTCAGATCAGCCTTGCTTAAATTAGCGCCTTTTAAGTTCGCCCCTTTTAAACTGGCTTCACTCATAAAGGCCCGACTTAAATTTATTCGCTGCAACTGCGCAGAATCCAGCTTAGCCTGAGTCAAATTCGCTTTAATACCGTTGGCTTCAGACAAATCCGCCTTACTCAGGTTGACTTGTCTCAAGTCAGCATAGGGAAAGACTGCTTGTACCATTAAGGCTTCAATAAGAATTGCTTGATGTAAGGTTGCTTCTATCAGCGTTGCTCCCTGTAACTGAGCAAAACTCAGGTCAGCTTTGGTTAAATCTGCTCGGCTAAAATTCACCCGATTGAGATTGGCCTCGCTTAAGAAAGCATGACTCAGATCACACCCTGCCAAATAAGCACCACTCAGATCAGCCAAGCTGAGATTAGCTCTATTCAGGTTGGTATTAATTAAGTTAATTTCCTTTAGATCTAGCTCACTGAGGTCTACACCACTCAAATCCGGTTTGACCATAGGATGCTGTTTACGCCACTGATTCCAATGATTGACACCACGTTTAATCAGTCGGATATGATTAATATTGGCCATAGCGGGGGATAAGCAAATGAATTGTCATCAACGTCCTTAACCTCTATCTTTTGAGCCTGTGGACTGACTAGCAGTCATCCCCCGGTATCACATGCATCAAAATTTTGTCTTGTCCACACTAGCTATGTTTTCAGTACCTCTCACCAAGGTTTAGCTCACATAGCTATGTAATATAGATTACAAGTCTATATTGCCCTATTTTGATATTTTTCATTCACGTTTCAGGCTTAGAGGCTAAAACGTAGCCCCCCTCGATAGGTTAAGGCTGAAAACTTTTCCAGCGCTTACGATCAGAGGAATGTCCGTAAATCTTAGCCCCTCTCCCTAGGCTGCTGTGAGGAAGTTAGATACAGTGGTATTGCATTCAAGTCGTGATTTGCTTGGGCCTATCTCATCATTTTTATGACCGAGCCTTTAATCGAACTCAAAGGCATCTCTAAAGCCTTTGGTAAACATGTGGTGTTGGATGGGGCCGACCTCACGATTTATCCTGGCGATGCTCTGGCAATTTTAGGCCCTTCAGGAACAGGAAAATCGACCATTCTCAGAATTATTGCTGGCTTACTTGCCCCTGATACAGGGGATGTCTATATCAATGGCAAACGTCGCTGTGGTTCTCTAGATAACTTTGATAACCCTATTCGGATGAGTATGGTATTCCAGCAGGCAGCGTTGTTCGATTCCCTGACAGTTGAAGAAAATGTGGGGTTTTTCTTGTACCAGAATTCCACATTGCCAAGACAACGCATTCGAGATTTAGTCAACGAAAAATTGGAGGTTGTTGGCTTACCCGGAATTGGTCACCTCTATCCGGCAGAACTATCTGGAGGGATGCGGAAACGCGTTAGTTTTGCTAGAGCCATTCTGGACAATCCAGAGGATGACTTAGATGATCCCAAAATCCTACTATACGATGAACCAACAGCAGGTCTAGATCCCATTGCATCCACCATGATAGAAGACTTAATTTTGGAGCTTCAATGTTCTTCTGGTTGCGAAACCTACGCAATTGTCACCCACCAAAACAGTACCATTCGCCGCAACGGTAAACGGTTGGTATTGCTCTATCAAGGACAGGTGCAATGGCAAGGGGGTTGGGATGATATTGAGACCTCGGATAATCCCTATCTTCAACAATTTATGAGTGGAAGTGTGCAAGGTCCCATGGATTTGGTGGGAGATTACTTGTAGGCACAGAGAGATGAGAGCCGCATCAATGTTAGCTGACGTCAGCAATGAGGGGCAGTATGAGAACGCGAGCAGTACGAGAAGGATCAGTAGGCTTGCTAGTGATCTTCGGATTAGGACTCGTCACAAGTTTAATTTTTTGGGTGAGGGGTTTTAACTTCGGGGGTCGAGCCTACACCTTACAAGTGGAACTAGCAGATGCCTTGGGCTTGAGTGTGGGTAGTCCAGCCAAGTTCAGGGGCGTGAAGGTGGGGCGTATTACGCAAATGCGCCCTCAGGCTCGTACTGTGCTGGTTGATGTAGAAATTACCTCTAGCGCAGTATTGATCCCCCGCCAAACTAAGGTAGAGACGAGCCAATCAGGGTTTGTGGGGCAGGCAGCATTAGAGTTCCGGCCAACTGAATTGGAACTGAGCGAAGTGCCTCTAGAAGATTTAAGCCCTTTTGAGCCGGACTGTGACCCACGTGTCATTCTCTGTCAAGGTGATCGGCTGATGGGTGATTCTGGCAATAACCTAGAAGAGTTAATTCGAGCAACAATGCAAATTGCCACGCAATTGGGGGGAACGGATTTAAAGGCAACCTTGAATAATCTTTCCCAAGCGGCTGTTGATGTGAGTCAACTCAGTAAGGATACGAAGGTTGCCCTCAAGGATATCTCTCGGGCTGCGCGCAGTGTCAGTCAACTCAGTCTGGATACCCGCCAACAATTGCAGCGGTTTGGAGTGGCAGCTGATTCGGTGACCGCTGCTGCTCGCCAAGTCAATCAATTGGGGAGTGAAGTGAATACCTTAGTGCGGGTCAACCGCGGAACGTTGGTGAACTCCTTGGATAACTTGCATGAGACGAGTCAAGAGTTAAAAGGAGTGGTGAATAGCTTAAGTCCCGTGATTAGTCGGGTACAAAAAGGCCAGCTGATTGACAACCTTGAACAATTGGCGGCTAATGGGGCTGAAGCTTCTAAAACGCTCAAAGCGTTGACGACCGCCATTGATACCCCCGCCACTTTATCGGAACTCACTCAGACTTTGGATTCAGCTAAGCAAACGTTGCAAAATGTCCAAAAAATTACATCAGATCTCGAAGAAGTGACGGGGAATCCAGAATTCCGACAAAACTTGATTCGTTTAATCAACGGTTTAGGGAAGCTGCTGTCATCGAGTCAGGATTTGGAGCAACAAATTCAAGCAGCTCAGGACCCAGCATTTACAACCCAAGTTCCTGCCACGGACGTTCCCCGCTCAAAACCCAGCCTATTCAAGTATCGGGATGTTCTTCCCTCTACTCCTTAAATGTTACGGTGAAGTGAACGGTATGAATTCATACCTGAGGGGATGGAAGCAAGTTTTAGGGAATAGCTACATGTCTTTTGATCGTTCACAATGGATCGCTGTGGTGACAGGTGCGATCGCACTGCTATTGGGTATTGGCTATCTCGTATTGGTCCAGTTGCTGGACTCTCGCGGAGAGATGCTACCCGCTCCCATGAGTACCCTCCAGCTTGGTTGGGATAGATGTGCTCACAGAGTTTTGCTATGGGGCAGCAACAGATGGCTATTGTAAATCCTAATTCTGTTAGCTATATTAGTACTAGGTGAGATATATCTGAATCATTAATTAGTAGCTTTTTAACTTCATTAATCCGACTTTAAATCTATCCTATTCGCGTAGTGACGCCCCCATTAGACAACGTAGAACATAGCTATGGGATTAATTGAGTGATTGCTTCTTCACTTCCGCCAGATGCTCATCAATGGCAGCAAGTCAGCTTTGCATCAACCCTATATCTCTGCCCCATTTTAGACTGCCTGCTTGCCGATGTTCCGCCTGAAGATGAGGCAGAATTGAGGTTAGGTCTACAAGAAGCATTAGTTAACGCCGCTAAGCATGGAAACAAGTTAGATCCCTACAAGACTATCTTTGTGCATTTTTCCATCAGCCACTCTAAGTGCTGGTGGATTATTTCTGATCAAGGGGCAGGGTTCACCCCGCCTCATCACTGTCAAACCCCACCGCCGCCGCAAGTAATACCAGATGTAGGGTGTGAATGTGGCCGAGGTCTATATATTCTCCATCAGATTTTTGATCAGGTCTATTGGAATCAGGATGGCACTGAACTTAGGCTGTTCAAAGCTATCAAGTCAGGGGTTGGGAAGCACCTCGCTTGGCAGAACTAATCTGTTTGATCAAAGTTGCCTCATAGCAGGGTATTTTAATCCATCCTGATCGCCCAGGAGGAGGTTCTGAATACCTATTATGAAACGTCATAATAGGTATAAACTCCGTTATAAATAGCTCATGTATGATGGAGGTCGGCAACTACAACGCTCCTAACCTTTAGCCTATGACTTCCAGCCAAGTCCAGTGTTTTGCGCTGACCACACCGCTATATTATGTCAACGATTTACCCCATATTGGTAGTGCCTACACTACGATGGCAGCCGATGCGATCGCCCGGTTTCATCGATTACAGGGGAATGAGGTCTTGCTGATTACAGGTACGGATGAGCATGGCCAGAAAATTCAGCGAACTGCCGAGCAGCGAGGGAAAGCCCCCCAGGCCCACTGTGATGAAATCGTCGCTGGATTCGAAGATCTATGGCAGCGCCTCAACATTCAGTACGATCGCTTCAGTCGTACCACTAGTCCTCGTCACTCCAAAATTGTCACAGAGTTTTTCCAACGAGTTTGGGACAAAGGAGACATCTATCAAGGTCATCAGCAGGGATGGTATTGCGTCGACTGTGAAGAATTTAAAGAAGAACGCGATCTGCTGCCAGAAAAGCATTGCCCCATTCACAACCGCCCTGTCGAGTGGCGAGATGAACAGAACTATTTCTTTCGCCTGTCTAAATACCAAGATGCCCTACTTGAATTCTTTGCCGCCCATCCTGGCTTTATTCAACCCACCAGTCGCCGGAATGAAGTCCTCAACTTCGTCGAACGGGGGTTACAAGACTTTTCGATCTCGCGAGTTAACCTAGATTGGGGTTTTCCGGTCCCCACTGATGATCAACACACCTTATACGTTTGGTTTGATGCCTTACTAGGGTATGTCACCGCTCTTTTAGAAGAGGATGCAGAACCCACCTTAGCCAACGCTCTTAGCCAGTGGTGGCCCATCAATCTCCATTTAATTGGCAAAGATATCCTTCGGTTTCATGCAGTTTACTGGCCTGCCATGTTGATGTCGGCTGATTTACCTTTGCCTCACCAAGTCTATGGTCATGGATTCTTGACAAAAGATGGCCAGAAAATGGGTAAAAGCTTGGGCAACACTCTCGATCCAGTCGCTTTGGTCGATCGCTATGGTGCTGATGCCGTCCGCTATTACTTTTTAAAAGCCTTAGAGTTTGGTCGAGATGGAGATTTCAGCGAAACTCGATTTATTGACGTGGTCAATGCCGATCTTGCCAATAGCTTAGGCAATTTACTCAATCGCACCCTCAAAATGGCCGTCAAATACTGTGATGGTAGAGTTCCCGATATTAATATTCAAGATTTGCCCGATGATCATCCCTTAGCTCAACTGGGTCGAGAAGTAGGAAATCAAGTCGCAAAAGCTTACCAAAACTTAAATTTTAGTCAAGCCTGTAACATTTCTTTGAGTCTTGTCAAAGCTGGAAACCAGTTCATAGACGAGCAAGCACCCTGGTCTCTTTACAAACAGGGGGAACAGGGCTTGGTGAATGAGATCCTTTACACCGTTTTAGAATCGGTTAGACTGTCAGCATATCTACTGACTCCGGTTATTCCTAACTTGAGTACGCAGATTTATCAACAGCTAGGGTTCACGCTTGATTTGAATGTTAACCATGAGGGGAATGGGGCAGCGTTACATTCTGTTCATAGCAACTGGGGAGGATTACCCACCAATCAGGTGTTAGGCACTCCTCAGCCCGTTTTCCAAAAATTAGAGCCTTTACAAGCTGCAGCACCCTAGCACTTTGCTGTCTTTACGTGAGTTTTTCCCAAGGGTGCCGCATCAATTTAATCAACGTATTTTAGAAACCTGCATTTTTTAGACATCTGAGGCTTTAATTTCCATGATTATCAATTCTGATTTAGACCATAACCCTGTATTTTCGGCAGAGCAAGTGCTAGAAAATCGTGGTCGTATCGCTATTTTTATTGATGGGTCTAATCTTTTCTATGCTGCCCTTCAGCTAGGCATTGAAATTGATTACACCAAATTGTTGTGCCGCTTAACTTCTGGTTCTCGTCTATTGCGATCTTTCTTTTATACAGGTGTTGATCCAACCAATGAAAAGCAGCAAGGGTTTTTGCTATGGATGCGCCGCAATGGTTACCGAGTCATTACTAAAGAGCTGGTTCAGCTGCCCGATGGTTCTAAGAAAGCCAATTTGGATGTCGAAATTGCCGTAGACATGATGTCCCTGGTGGGCTGTTATGACACGGCTATTTTAGTCAGTGGTGATGGCGATTTAGCTTATGCTGTAGATGCCGTCAGCTATCGAGGCATTCGCGTCGAAGTAGTCAGCTTACGTTCCATGACGAGTGATAGTTTGATCAACGTGGCAGATCGCTATATTGACCTAGAAGGCATTAAGGGCGATATTCAAAAAGCTTCGCGCTCCGGTTACACCTACCGCCCTTTATCAGGTATTTCTATAGCTGATCCTGAAGCGGAAGAGGTCGTTGATTCTGCTTTCGACTAAATATCTGGTTGACTGGATATTGTGGTGATATCCCTTGAAGTTAGCGGTCAAGCAGCACGTTGGGTATTTTGCTTACCTACCAGCTTCATAGGTCTGATCGTCTCAGGGTGTACGCCGATAGCTCCAACCCGTTCCACCCCCCAGCCACCCCAAACTTCCTTGCATCAAGTCATTCTCAAGCGTACTGATCGAACGGGACAGCTCCTGTGGAAGGTACAGGCGGCCAAAGTTAAGATGACTGACTTACGGGTGGTTCATCTCAATCAAATTCAGGGGACTTTTTATCACGATCGAGAACCGATTTATTCACTACAAGCCCCCCATGGCCAGGTTTATCAGCGCTCTCATTTTATTCAACTCCAGGGGCCAATCGTGGTGAGGCAGCTCCGCGATCGCACCACCTTACGAAGTCAGCGTATTCAGTGGCATCCAAAATCAGGACAACTTATTGCCCAAGCGGGTGTCCGCCTGCAGTATCCTCATTTTGAACTGCAGGGTCAACGGCTTCAGGCTTCGACTCAGACCCATCAGGTTCACTTATCAGGATCCACCACGGTCAAATGGCTAGATCGCAATCTACAATTGCAGGCTCAGGACATTAGCTGGTTGCCTCATCAAGGTCAGCTGCAAGCCTACAGTGCCATGCCCACAAAAGTAACTCTTCGCCCTACATCAAAGAGTCCCCGAAACTCTGTGGTATGGCAGCAAGTACAGGCCCAACGAGTAGACTTACACGTACAAGCTCGACAACTGATTTTCGATCAATCTGTGGCGATCAACTTCTCAGACTCCAAGATGCAAATTAAGAGTCCTAAAGTTGTTGTGGATCTAGCGGAACAACGATGGCAGACCCCTCAAGGCATGTATGTTCACTATCAAGGCATCACTGCCAAGGCCAATCAGGGTTGGTTTACGCCGTCCCGAACCCTTCACCTCCAGAATCAGGTTCATCTCCAAGGTCTACCCCAGCAAGCTCAACTGCGGACCCAAGCCTTAACCTGGAATATGGCAACGCAAGATTTAAAGGCAAATGGCAATTTAGTGTATCAACAACCTCAACCTTGGATACGAATGACCGGAACGAGTGCTGTGGGTAATCTGCGCCAGCAAACACTAGAAGTGGAGGGAGGAGAAGCAATTGCCGAAATTGTTCCCTAAGCTATTTGATTGAGGATCACAGATTTAGAGATTGCGAGACAGGATTTGATGGCGTCTGAGATCGCCCAACGCAGGTGTTGAACGGCTGGGTCTTAAGCCCGCTGTCCCTCCGGGAGTTGTGCCCAATCGTTGGATCAATCGCTGGAGAATACGGTCTTGCTCTTGCCGGAAGCCTTCGATATTTTCACCCCGATTGATCACTGTAAACCACACTGGCCCCAATTCTTGAGTTGGAATCACCCCAGCTAGGGCACTCACATTCCACAGCGTTCCAGTTTTGACAATCGCCGCTGCGGGAAGCTGGCGCTCTTCAATGGTGCCCAGATCGCGATTAGCAACCGGAAACACATCCGCAAGGGTAAGTTTATGGGGTTGTAATTCACGCTGAATGCCTTGCAGCAAAGCAACCACAGCTCGGGGAGAAAGGCGGTTATCTTGTCCCAGTCCTGAGCCATTTTGTAAGCGGATTTCATCGGCGGGGACACCTGTGGCAGCCGTTACTTGAGCCACTAGGATCGGTGCATGACCCATGGCAGTTGCGAGGGCCTCTGCTAAAGCATTATTACTATTGACATTCATCTGTTTCAGGAGGGCAAAGACGGGTAGGGATCGATGCCGCAACAGCCCTCTTGATTGAGGAGGGTAGGGACGCCACTGTACAGCCCCAGAAATCGCTAAGTTTGCCGTCAATGGAGTGGGGGGCGGTTGTGTATAACGATTCTCTTCTGTCGGCTGATAAATTTGCCCTTTAAACCCTTGGCGCAACCGCTCTCCAGATTGAATCGGATCAGCTAGAAAGTCCATCCAGAATGGGCCTGAGATCACCAAGTTTCCTGCGATTTTTTGAATGCCCATTTGATTGAGGCTATACCCCATGCTGATGGCTTCTGGACCAACAAATAGAGGGTCTCCGCCCCCCACAATAACCAAGTCTCCTTCCAAGACACCATTTACGATCGGTCCTGTTGCTCTGACTTCCGTGATAAAGGTATGGTGAGGGCTCCAAGTTTTCAATGCCCCCAGAGTTGTGGCGACTTTGGTTAAGGAAGCTGCAGGCAGCGGTTGTAGGGCATTATGATTGACCAATAACTGATCTTGGGTTTGCAACCAAAATCCTTGAGCGGTGGGAGAAAATCCCTGGGTGGAGAAGCGGGCCAAAGAGGCGTGCCAAATCTCAGTGACTGCAGCATCAGGAGGGTTGATACGCAGCAGATCGAACAGGCTGAGAGGAGGCAAAGTTTGAGGGGTCAGAACCCCGACGGTGTTTAACCACAGTGGGATCAGACCCGTACTAAAAAGTTGCAACATTGTTTCTCCCCAAGCAAGTGTCAATGACCGGTGGTCGTATTGTGCGTAAATATTGAATTTTTGTGAAAGTGAGTCTTGCGGTTATGCCCTATCAAGTTGCACGGACTGGCGTGTACGACTCAATCATCTACAGTGGGATAGGCGTCAATTTCATCGTCTCCAAATGCTGATGAGGATTGCTATACATGTAAATGAGACAGGGATAGTGTGATCGCAAGGCAAGTCGCTGAGCAGACTATTAATGGAGATGAATCTAGATTGATGATCCCAAGTTTTTCTTAGAAAGAAGGGTTTTACCTCAATTACAATAAAAAAACAATTTTCTACCCAGCCTATCAAGATTGTGCTTCAGTCAGTGATGATCAAGATTGATGCTAAGCGGTTAAGTGTAGGGAACGATATATTGAGCATTCTGAGATAGGAGGTTGTATGCAAGATTTAAACAGCAATTCGGCTGTTCTGGAACAGTCCATCAACAAGAACTTGAGGCTCCAGGTGGTTGAGTATGGAGTAGCAGGGTTATCCATTGCCGGAACCATCGCTACATTTATCTTGAAAGAAGCTGTATTTGCGGCAGCTCCCTTGACCTTGTCGGTTTGCCTCAATTTATTCAATCGTCGTCAACTTGATCATCTGACCCGTCAGCGTACGTTTGCAGATACCACTGAAGTACAAAGGCGCTTAACAGCTGAGATTCAATCGCTGCGATCGCAAGTCGAAGACTTACCTGCCTTTCAAGAGCGCTCCGATTACAACGATGTTAAGGTTTCCATCACCTCCTTATCCGCCAGTGTTGCTACATTGGAGCAGCAAATGATGGAAGCATCAGGAGGCCAGCCCATTGAAGCCATTAGCGCCATTGAGGCTGAGCTGAATCAACTGCGAGAACATCAAATCGATCTCACTCATTCCATTGAAGCCTTGCAAGGTCAAATCCCCAGTGATGCTGAGTCTGCCAACGTTGCTGATAGTTTCCACCAAGAGCTGTCAGCGCTACAAGATGCTGTATCACAACTTTCTCAGCAGGACTCTGAATCCGTTGATCCCGATCCGTTACGAGCTGAGCTGCAGGCCATGCTTGCTCCCGTTCAGCAGCAAGTGGCTGATCTGTCAGAACGAATGCAACAGCAAACCAGTGCGCCTGTCTCAGAAGAACAATTAGCGCCCGTTTTTGGCCAGATTGAGGATGTCAAAGTCAAAATGGATGCCATGTTATCAAACATCTCGGAAGAGATGGAAATTGCCCGAGGGGCAATGGACAATACTCAAAATCAGGTTAATGAAGTCCAACAGCAACTGGGTGTGATGCGGGAGGAAACCGCTAATACGCCATCGGGCATGAATCCTGAAGAATTACACCAACAACTACAATCCGCCATGGGTCCCCTGCAAGACCAGATCGGTCAATTAGAAGGTCGAATCAATGCTCTGCCTACCCTGGATGCAAATGTCACGCAAGGTCAGGAGGAGCAACTCCAAGGCTTGCAACATCATCTCCAAGATTTGAGCAATCGTCTGGATGCCATTTCTACCCAATTCTCTTCTGAAATGGCTAACCTTCCCAATATGGTGGATGAACAAGTTCAGAATCGAGTCAGTGAATTGCGGGAACAGACGGTGCCCCAGGTCGATGAGGTCGATAAGCAAGATAAAATGTCTGAGCTTGACTCGCTGTTGGCAGACTTGTCATAACACCTAGCCGAATGTTAGCTCACTTCGATGTGCCCTCCCTCTGGCGAGGAGGGTAATTGTTAGGACTGCCATAACTGCTGTAAGGTGCTCACAAAATTTGGATAAGAAATAGCTGCTGCCTCAGCCCGATGAATAGTGGTTGATCCAGCTGCATTTAGGGCTGCGATCGCAAGGCTCATTCCCACCCGGTGATCTCCAAAACTATCGACTTCAGCCCCCTGCAAGCTCGCTCCGCCTTGAATCTCAAGGCCATCGGGTTGTTCGGCCACCTGGGCACCCATTGTTTGGAGCTGAGTGGCCATTGCGGTTAATCGATCGCTCTCCTTCACTCGCAATTCTGCGGCATCTCGGATGGTTGTTACCCCTCGGGCAAACAAGGCTGCAACCGCCAGAATCGGGACCTCATCCACTAGCCGGGGAATCAAGGCTCCCTCAATGACAGTACCGTGGAGCTGACTATGCTGGATATGAATATCGGCCACAGGCTCCCCTGCTACCGTCCGTTGATTAGCGAGGGTCATCTTGGCCCCCATCCGCTCCAGTACCTCTAACACGCCGGTGCGAGTGGGGTTAATCCCGACATTCTCAATCCATATGTCTGAACCGGGCACAATTGCTGCTGCGACCAACCAAAAGGCTGCCGAGCTGATATCTCCGGGCACGATGATTGGTTGTCCGTGAAGTTGAGCAGGTCCTGTGACCGTGACGCTACAGGTCTCTAGATCAATGGCAATATCAGCACCAAAGGCTGCAAACATCCGTTCTGAGTGATCGCGAGATAAAGCGGGTTCGGTAATCGTAGTGTGGCCATCAGCCATTAATCCGGCAAACATGATGCAGGATTTCACCTGTGCGGATGCGATCGGAGAATGGTAGTGAATGGGCTGTAATCGTTGTCCCCGAATCGCCAAAGGAGCTAGGGTATCGCCTTGGCGACCCCAAATATGGGCACCCATTTGCTGAAGCGGTTTGATCACTCGGCCCATGGGACGGCTGCAAAGTGAAGCATCTCCAGTCAATGTAAACAAGCGATCTGGATGAGATGCTAGGATCCCCAACATTAAGCGGAGAGTTGTACCAGAATTCCCAGCATCTAAAATCGTTTTGGGTTCTTGTAACTGGCCTAAACCAATTCCCTGCACTCGAACATGCTCAGTATTCAGTTCTGAGATTTCAGCTCCCAAAGCGCGGAAGCAGTTGGCCGTACTGCGGGGATCTTCCCCCAGCAGCAATCCTTGAATGGTCGTCTCCCCAGCAGCTAATGCCCCCAGCATCAAGGCTCGGTGGGAAATCGATTTATCGCCGGGAATTGTTGTTGTGCCCTGAAGATGCCCTTGAGGCTGGATCACCCAGGTCGTTTCTGTAGAAGAGGGGTAGACGGTCAACACATCGGTAGGCATGGACTTTCAATTCCGAAGAACGGCCAATCGTCATCCTACCGTGTTTGGAGGGACTGGCCGCTGCCCCAACTCAATTGCTCTTACAATGTCAGTAGACTATGGGCAACGCAATGCAGTCTTCTATTAAAAAACAATTATTGTGGGCTGCCGTGGGTTGTGTCCTGCTGACCCTTGGATTTGGCTTGGCATTGTCTATCGCAGTTAACCTCAGTTTGCAAGGCTTAGAGCAGCGACCAGACTTGGAAGTCTTACCATCAGGGGGACGTGGTACTCCCTCTGCGCCCCTGTAGAAGGGCAGATAAAGGCTATCATCGCTGAATTGGGCGCCATCTCTTTTGATTAAAACGGGTCACCAAATCGCTCGCCATAACAAACCTGGTCAATCTCAAAGCGACCGCCATAAGTTTTCATGGGATCAGCGGCATATCCCAGAGGCAGCAAGCAACAGACATCTACCTCAGCAGGAATGGCAAATTCTGCTTTGACTTGGGCACTTACAAAACCTTCCATGGGACAAGAATCAACCCCTAGGCTTTTGGCGGCAATCATTAGATGGGCAACGGCCAGCATGGTGTGGCGGTTAGTCCAGGCTTCTTGTGACTCGAAACAGGGATGCTGCTCAAATAGTTGGGGAATCGCGCTACGCATATAGTCCGCAAAGGCATCCGTCATCGCATTTACCTGCTCCCCTAGAGCAATGACGGACTCAATATAGTCGCCGGAATTGACCCGGCGATCGCCACAACAGATCAACACGACAGGTACTTCAGTGACCTGTCGCTGGTCAAAGGCACAGGCCCTCAACTTGGCTTTGTTCGCCGCTGCTCGCAGAAGGATGAAACGCCAGGGTTGCAGATTGTAACCGGAGGGGGCTCTCAACCCCAATCGCAGAATTTCTCGCAATAGGTCTTCAGGGATCGGATCAGGCCGAAAGGACCGTGCCGCTCGACGCTGCTCAATGGCCGCTTGACAGCTCAGGACTGGGGAATGGGTCATCATCAACTCCTATATGTAAACTGAGTAAACTGCTAGCCAAGCCCACCCAATCCTCTGGATTACGAACAGTGACCGCAATGGAAAACTCGTTTTTGAAACTGGATATTGACGGCACAACTCGCAATTTCCTAGAGTGTGTTTCGGGGTCTTAATCACTATTGTTTTCATCATACGGCGTTGTAGTTTCCTAATCCGAAAGATATTTAGGGCAAAATGCTCCGGAAACAAAGGTCTTGAAGGCCATCCCACCCTTACATCTGGAGAACAATTGTGGATTTATCCTTAATACCTGCTCAACCGAAACCGGGTTTGATCAATGTCTTGATTGAAATTCCCGCAGGCAGCAAAAACAAATACGAATTTGATAAAGACATGCAGGCTTTTGCTTTGGATCGAGTCCTTTTTGCCTCGGTTCAGTATCCCTATGACTATGGGTTTATTCCCAATACCCTAGCGGATGATGGTGATCCCTTAGATGGCATGGTGATTATGGATCAGCCCACCTTTCCCGGCTGCGTGATTACGGCCCGTCCCATCGGTATGCTAGAGATGATTGATGGTGGCGATCGCGATGAGAAAATTCTCTGTGTCCCAGAAGAAGATCCTCGTTATATAGATGTTAAATCCCTAGCTGATGTTGCCACCCATCGTCTGGATGAAATCGCTGAGTTTTTTCGTACCTATAAAAACTTAGAAAAGAAAGTAACCGAAATTTTAGGGTGGCAAGATGTGGAGAAGGTCAATCCTCTGGTCGCAGACTGTATTAAAGCTGGCCAAAAATAGGCAGGGATAATCCTAAGGCTGGTTTTATTAGGTGTAAGTCAACATTTTAGGGGGCAATAGTTCGTCTCACCCGCTCTCGCATCATAATTTGCAGCGGATACGAGAGCCTTTGCCCACTCCATAAATCAAGAGCAGAGAGAGCGCTATGGTATCGATTCAAAATCAAGTCGTGCTGATTACAGGGGCCAGTAGTGGTATTGGAGCGGCCTGTGCGCGCGCCTTTGCACCATTGGGGGTGAAGTTGTTACTTGCAGCGCGACGGCTCTCTCGGTTACAAGCTTTGGCAACTCAGCTTCAAACGGAGTTTGGTGTACAAACCCTTGCTATCCAACTGGATGTGTGCGATCGCACCCAAGTCGAATCCCAATTGCAGGCATTACCCGCAAAATGGTCCACCATTGATGTACTGGTTAATAATGCTGGCCTCAGCCGAGGTCTGGACAAGCTCTACGAAGGCAGCATCCAAGACTGGGAAGAAATGATTGATACCAATATCAAAGGTTTGTTGTATATGACGCGGGCCATTGTTCCGAGTATGGTTCAGCGTCAACAGGGACATGTGATTAATATTGGCTCCATTGCGGGACACCAAACTTACCCTAGAGGGAATGTCTATTGTGGGTCCAAGGCGGCTATACGGGCTATTTCTGAAGGGCTAAAACAGGATTTATTAGGCACCTCTGTGCGTGTCAGTGCTGTCGATCCAGGACTGGTTGAAACGGAGTTTAGCGAAGTACGCTTCCGGGGCGATACAGAGCGAGCGAAGGCCGTCTATGCAGATACAATCCCCCTTACACCAGAAGATATTGCTGAGGTGGTGGTTTTCTGCGCCACGCGCCCGCCCCATGTCAACATCAGTGAACTATTAGTGCTGCCCACAGCCCAATCCGGTGCTACCCTCGTTCATCGGCAGCCTTAATCGGCGTTATTTCCCAGAAAAATACGTGATCAGTTCAGCCACAGGTAAGGGCGGACTGACCAAATAGCCTTGGATGCCATCACAGTGATTCTCGATTAAGAATTTTCGTTCAGCTAGGGTCTCTACCCCTTCACCAATCACTGTTAATCCCAGATCATGGCCCATTTGGATAATGGCAGTCGTGATGGCTGCATTAGCAGGTTGGTGATCAATCTCGTGAATAAAACACCGATCAATTTTCAGGGTATCCAACGGGAAACGCTGCAAATAGCTTAAGGAAGAATATCCTGTGCCAAAGTCATCAATGGATAGGCGTATCCCTATTTCTTTCAGTTGATGCATGATTTTAAGGGCCAAATCTGGATCGTGCATCAACGTACTTTCAGTCAGCTCTAAGATCAGACTGCTAGGCTCCAGCTCGATCTCTAACAAGAGTTGGTGGAGCATTTGGGGGAATCCTGGCTGCACGAGTTGCCTGGGAGACAAATTGACTAGCATTTGCAGAGATCGTTCGCAGGTCTGCTGCCACTGTTTTGCCTGATAGCAGGAGGTTCGGAGGACCCACTCTCCGATAGCCAGAATTAAATGGGTGTCTTCGGCGGTGGGCATGAAGACATTGGGGGATAATACTCCCCACTCAGGATGGTGCCAACGTAGGAGCGCTTCGGCTCCCGCGACTTGCCCTGTCTGTAAATCGATATGGGGCTGGTAGTAAAGGCGGAATTCGTCTTTATCCAGCGCATGATGTAATCGAGCTGCCATGGTGAGCGCTTGAGAGTACTGCGATCGCATCGTCGGCAGATAGAACTCTACACTTGGACCAATCTGCTTTTTGGCCTGATACATCGCGATTTCAGCATTGCTGATCAAGGATCCAATCTCTGCACTGCCTTTGGGATAGCAGGTCATCCCCAGACTGGGTGTAATACAAAGCTCCTGATCCACCACATAAAAAGGGATAGCAAGTATTTCCAAAAGTTGTTTAGCAAATTGGTTAAGGTCTTGCCGGGACTTGATATTGCGAGGAATAATGGCAAATTGATCAGCCTCAATACGAGCCAACATTGCCATGGCATAGTTCCCCATATACCGATGGGCTGACAATTGTTGGGTAATGGCCTGAATTAATTGGTTACTAAAAGGTAATCCCAGCGTGCTTTTAATCCACTCAAATCGATCGATATGGATTAGTAGTAGTGCATCTAAGGTATCCGCGATCTGCGTCTCAGCTTGGATATGGTGGAATTGCTCTTCTAGTAAGCGACGGTTGGGTAACTGTGTCAGATGATCGTAGTAGGTGAGGGCATTGAGGCCGGCTTCTAATCCTTGAATCGTCTGGGTATAGTGTTGGGTGACCAGTTCCTGCTTTTTAAGTCGGGCATCAATCGCACTTAGCAATTCTAAATGGGTGAACGGCTTAGTGAGATAGTCATCTGCTCCTAAATTCATCCCTTTACGCACACTAGCCCGATCTGTTTTGGCAGTCAAAAAGATCATTGGGATACTGCCAATACCTGGAATCTCTTTAATCCCCTTTAAAACATCAAACCCATCCAACTCCGGCATCATGACATCACAAACAATTAAGTCTGGGGAACTTTGTTGCGCAAGTTGTAATCCTGTCAAACCGTTGTCCGCTTCAAGCGTTCGATACCCTTCACACTCCAAAATTTCTTGAATGATGTCGCGAATTTGAGGTTCGTCTTCAATGATTAAAATTTTTGCCATTCTAGACTCAGAACAGTCGTATTCAGCAGATTGAATGATGACTTTTAAGTAACTCTTTAGTACTATACCCACATTTTACGATTTACCCCAAAAGTTAAAGCTTATCTTGAGGCTACATCTATACCAATGCTGCATCAGCATCGTCCATATTAATTGATGATGAAAGCCTGATTTAGAGACACCTTATGGCCCTTAGTAAAAAATTTTGCTGGAACTTTGAACCGGAAAGATTGCCTCAGATATCCACCCACTCCTCGGCTAATATAAGGAGAAGAGATGGGCTAAAAATGTGATCTTCAATACTGATAAGCCCCAGGATATTCATTTTTACAGAGAAATAAATACCCTATTTCTCTACCCCCAAGAGCAACTCTATGGAAAGGCACTAGAACCGCATGACTTTGAAGAATCGCATCACTTTGAATAGAACCAGAAATGTTCTGAAGACTATTCATAAATGAAAATTGAATCTTAACTGCTTTAATCACGGCCTGAGCAGCAAAAAGTCATTTGTTTTCACAACATGTCAGCGTAATCTAAAGCATCATCATCCTTCTGATTTGTCAGCTAATTGCTGCTCAGCATAAGCTTGCTTCATCGCTTGTGGCCAAAGTATCAAGAATAGACCCATCCAAGCTAAAACTGGCATCGCAACGATCAGCGTGATCCAAAGGATTTTGGTTGCAAACCACGTTCCTGAAATCAGCGTGATTCCTGTCATCATAATTGACCAAGGTTGACACCATCTAGGTTTGGAGTTCCACGGATTATAGGAATGATCCATAAGGCTTTGTTTTAGAGCAAATAATAATCAGCACTATCGTACAGCCTAACCACTGAATTCTCTATCACCGTTAGTTTCCCCAATTCAAACAACGGCTAAGGACAACTGTACTAAGACTTAGAGGCCATTTATAAAGTAAGTGTGAAATAGGGTCTAGATGTGTGGATTGTAGGTTTAGGTTCAAAGTGCTGTGCTGAGCCAAACCGATGTCTGTCA
>JANQPU010000393.1 GCA_028285315.1 Acaryochloris sp. IP29b_bin.176 | reverse complement strand
AGTCGGATTCGTAAGTGTTTGGCTCAATTCGATACGCTGCGTGAAGCAATGGAGCATGTGCTGAAGGCTGCGTCCTAACTTACCTGGCGATTGCTATATCATTGCCATACCAGAAATTGCTTATTACGAAGTCCGTCGCGAATTAGTAAGAGGTGAAAAGGCAGACAGTGTCCAGCGATTGGACGAGTTTTGCCGGTTGGGTGGGCACAACTTGACTTACATCCCCATCTCAACAGCAATTATGATCAAAGCCAGTCAACTTTGGGCTTGGGCTAGGAATACAGGGCAACAAACGGCCAATGATGAAGCTTTGGACGCAGATGTTATTTTGGCCGCCACATCTATTGTGATCGCTCAAGAAAACTCATTAACATCAATGGTTGTCACCAAAAATGTTAAACACATAGAAAGGTATACCCCTGCGAAAGATTGGGAAGATATTTCGATACCTAGAATTGTTCCTATATAGGCGTTCCAGAGGGATTAGAGCGACTTACAAAGGCACTATTCTGTACAAATGCCCTTCTGGCAGCATAATGCCAAGTCTATACTCATAAAACCCATCCCCCTTGCAGGGATAATGGGGATCAGTTTTAGCTGAGCGTTGTAGTGCCCTTGCGGTTTTATCCCTTCACCCAACTTTTTCAAGCCCGACTCTCACGACGAATAGAGTTGTGGGTATTTCTGAGCATCATCGTCATTGAAGCGATTATTCTTATCCCTTCGGTCTACCGACGCGAGGACGAACTACTCAAACACCTCACCGATATCTCTGCTGCTAAAGCAACAGGAGTACTAGCCAACGAAGCAGATGCGATCAATGATGAAACCTTACTAGCAAAACTTGAGGGGATTCAACAAAATTCAGTCGTAACGGGGGGTGTCCTTTTTCGGGCTGATGGTACACAGGTCGGGCAGTTTGGTGAGCAACCTGATCTCACTTTTGATCAGGTTACCCGGCGGTCAGAAGAGACCTATCTCAATAGATCCCTGCAACGATACGATGCGGTTTGGGCGATGGCACCCTTGCAGGATAAATATGTGCTGATTATTCGCCATAACGCCAGTAGTGTCCAAGACGAACTGAATCAGTTTATTGGCCGGATTATCGGCTTAGTCGTCATTATTTCTCTGTTTGTATCCTTAGCCACCATGATTGTTTTGCAGTCATTTGTAATTGCGCCGATCTTGCAACTGCGAAAAGACCTCCTGCAAGCAGGGATATTTTTAGCAGAACAACCAGACGGCTCACCGCCAGAATTTGAGTCCCTGAGGAATCCACCAGATGATGAACTGGGTGACGTGATCCAGACCTTTGATCAGATGTTTCATCAAATTCGGGATGCGATCGCACAGCGGCAGCAGGCCGAGTCTGATCTCAGGCTATCGGAAGAAAAATTTTCCAAGGCGTTTCGCGCCAGCCCTAACCCAATCACAATGAGTACCCTAGAAGATGGTCGTCTGGTTGAAGTGAACGACAGCTTTTTGAATTTGTTTGGATTGACGGCGTCAGAGGTGTTAGGTCGTAGCAGCTTAGAACTTGACCTATGGGCAGATCCAACGGATCGCACGCAGATGATTCAGGCCATTCTCAAAGATGGCATTATTCGGAATTACGAGTATCGGCTACGCGATCGCAATGGCAAGGAAAAGACAGTCCTTTATTCCTCGGAACAACTTAAGGTTAACAACCAAGACTGCATTCTTTCTGTTATCAACGACATCACTGAGCGCAAAGAAGCCGAAATTGCTTTAGAGGCTAGTGAAGAACGATTTCGCACATTGGTTGACCAGGCTGTGGATGCCATTTATGTGGTCAATAAGCAAGGGCAGTTTGTGGATGTGAATCAACAGGCTTGCGCCAACTTGGAATATACCCGCGACGAACTGCTGCGATGCCGAGTCCCGGATATTCAAAAGAATTTATCGGACGACGACTTTGCCAACTTATGGCAGCGACTGTTGCCCAAAGCGTCACTCACCTTTATTGGCACGCATCAACGACGAGATGGGAGTCAATTTCCAGTTGAGGTACGTCTAGGACTGTTTGAAGCAGGGGAGGAGCAGTTGCTCTTGGCCCTAGCACGGGATATTACTGAACGTCAGCAGGCAGAAAAAGATCGAGAGCGACTAGCCGAAATTGGGGAACTGGCCGCCATGATTGTGCATGAAGTTCGCAATCCCCTAACGACAGTTCTGATGGGGCTTAGCTCCTTTCAGCGAATGGACTTGCCCGATCGGGCAAAACTGCGACTGCAACTGGCCCTGAATGAATCAGAACGTCTGCAACGGCTCCTGAATGAAATTTTGCTCTATGCCAAACAGCAAAAGTTAGACACAACGACCATCGAACTGAATCAATTTTTTGCCGATCTGCTACCGACCTTACAGGACATGCCCAGTGCGGAAAATCGCTCGATTCAGTTAATACCTGCCCTCACATCGGCTTGGGTAGAAGCTGATATCGATAAACTCAAGCAAGTCTTTATCAATTTAATTAGCAATGCCTGTGAAGCGGTTCCGCAAGGCGAACAAATCACCTGGCAAGTCCAGATTGCTCCGCAGCTAGATCAGGTTATGATTGAAGTCCGTAATGGGGGCGATCCCATCCCAGCGGATGTACTCCCCCAGTTGACGAAGCCATTTTTCACTACAAAATCGTCAGGCAACGGTTTAGGGTTAGCGATTACCAAGCGTATTGTAGAAACTCACGGCGGCGAGTTAGTGATTCAGTCCACTGCTGAAATCGGAACGATGGTCACGGTGTCCTTGCCAAGGGTCACTGCATCTTCTTAAGTTCCCCTAAACGCCTGTGCCGATCGGGAGTTGAACTGTAAGGGTCTCCATTAAATCACTAATACTATAAGGCTTGACCACATAGGCATTAGCACCCGCAGCCATGGCTGCTTGCCGATGAGGTGGATCATCTATTGCAGTGGCAAAGACAATGGGAACGGAATTGCCAGATACTCGGAGTTGCTGACATATTTCTAGGCCCGTCATTCGGGGTAAGGTCCAATCCAACACAATCGCATCGGGATGAATACTCTGCGCTAGCTCTAGTCCGACTTGGCCATCATGAGCAATATTCACTTGATACCCCGCATCGGACAGTTCCAGTTCAACGAGCTGAGCAATTCTAACTTCATCTTCTACTAGCAGGATATGAGGGGTCATATTTTTAGGATCTTGTTGTCCAGTGGAAATTTACAGTGCACATCTAACCGTCACAGCCCACAGCATGGCTTAGAGGTATCCACCTGGGCAGTGATATTGATAACAGCCAGCAGGGATAGTGGGTTACTATCGACGTTCATTGATGTATGGATAGCGGTTGTTGCTAGAGGTGTGTTGATCTTGGGGATGAGCGATTCACCCTCAACAGCTTCTAATCTAGCCATGAAGACTGAAGTTCCCCTGATGGACGTCTGTGATTTAGATAAGAAACGGTCTAGGTTTACAGATCATTCATCAAAAAAGGATGATGCCTTCGTTTTAATAAACTTCATGGCTCAATAGCTGTTTCAGGGAGGTTGTTCCATTCAAGTTGAAGAGGGTAATGTTAGGTAAAAATTTCCCTCCACTAGAATGATGCTAACGCTTTCTA
>JANQPU010000385.1 GCA_028285315.1 Acaryochloris sp. IP29b_bin.176 | reverse complement strand
GAACTGTGAAGCACTCAGTATTAACGGAACCGATAATAGTGGATAACCTATTTCGATCAGGCCAGTATATAGAGCAAATAGAGGGATATAGAGCCTTTATACCTAATCCACTTCCACCCTCTCCTGAGATCGTTATGGATCAGGAAATGTGGAATTTTCTTTCTCAGGCAGATCGTGCGTTAGGTCGTCTTGATGGGGCAACTGATGCTTTGCCAAATCCGGAATTGTTTGTGTTTATGTATGTTCGCAAAGAAGCAGTTTTATCTAGTCAAATTGAGGGTACGCAGGCATCCTTAATAGATGTTCTAGAGTATGAGTCACAGGCTTTAGAGCCAAACAATCTTAAGGAGGTAGGCGAGGTTGTTAATTATATTTCCGCGATTAATTATGGTCTTGAACGGCTTGAAAGTTTACCTATCTCTTTGAGACTTATTCGAGAAATTCATAATGAATTAATGAAGGGTGTACGAGGTGCTGAGCGCAATCCAGGAGAGTTTCGTCGTACCCAGAACTGGATTGGGGCAAGCGGATGTTCTCTATCAGAAGCCGCTTATGTACCGCCACCACCTCACCAAATGATGCAATCACTGGATAATTTAGAGAAGTTTCTGCACAGTTCCCAACCTTTACCTACGCTAATAAAAGTTGGATTATCTCATGCTCAATTTGAAACAATTCATCCTTTTCTTGATGGCAATGGAAGAACAGGAAGGCTACTAATTACATTTTTGTTGTGTGAACAAAATATACTTCAACGTCCTTTACTCTATATCTCTTACTATTTCAAGAAATATCGTTCTGAATACTACTCTCATCTTCAAGCAATTCGAGATACTGGAAATTGGGAAAGATGGCTGAAATTTTTTCTACTTGGTGTTTATGAGACTGCGCAGGAAGCAACTTCTACTGCTCGTCAGATAGTTAGTTTAAAAGAGGAGCATCGCCAACTTGCACTGGACAAGATGGGACGTAGGTCAGGCAATGCGATCGCATTGCTAGAAAGTCTTTACTATCGACCAATTTTTACCGTAGAGAATGCTGTAGAAGTCACTAACCTGTCGTATACAAATGCAAATGCGTTGGTTAAAGATCTCATTACAATAGGTCTTCTAAAGGAAATTACAGGCCAAAAACGCAATCGAGCTTTCTCCTATGAACCTTATTTATCTGTATTCAGAGATAAATAGCTGGAGTTGTAACCTAACGTAGACGATGAGCGGCGTGAGCGAAAATCCAAAATGCCCCACTAGTCGGGTGAACCGAACGTCCGCTCCATTGAATAGTTAGACTGGAACCAAGACATTGAAAAAACAAAATATTGAAGGGGATGGACTCTACAGGTGATCGCACGATTCCCAACAAAAGACACTCACAAACACAAAAGAGTAGCAACCCCCTTGCAAATATATACGTTAATACCCGCTTTCTCCAACTTTAGATCTCCCTCCGCATCTCAGGAGGCAATCTTGTAAAACCGACAAAGGGTAAGTTTTTATAAAACAGAAATAGCCAAATACTTGAATTAATATCTTCCTCAGTTTCCTTATAGGTGTAACAAAAAACTCCATCTTGTACTATTCGTAATTTTGGAAATTTAACATCAGGAATATATTCATAAACTGACTCCAGTCCAAATTGTTGAAGCCGAGTCACAACTTCATATCCCTCTGGAAGAGAATATCCTTTTTCGTAGAAGAAAAGTCCTTTGACAATACGTTGGGCAACTCTTTCTATCCGTTTTATGTCAATTCCAAGAACAGGTGTCTTGCCCAAATAAATGCCTGCTTCAGTAAATGTCTCAACTTCACCGATACTGGCTGATAAGTATTGTGAAAATCTCTTTTGTTCAGGTCTATTGAGAGAACGAAATAGTGTTTCAATTATTCCCTGAGCTAGTGGCTCCTCAGAAACTCTTGAAGAAGAGACGATTGTAGCTCGAAAATACTCATCATCTTTGGACCACCCCCGACGACAAGACTCACAACATGGAACAGTAATCAGGTTACAAGATCTAGGTTTTGGAAAGAGGCTTTTAGGCGGTATGTGATCATCAGTTTTTGGGCAAATGCTTGAGCAATAATCACATTGACGAACCTTCTTCTGTCTATTCATAGACGCAGCTTAGTGTCATAAATTTAGATTTGCAAGATTCAGATCGATTTGACGGCTAACTATGGTTATACGTCAGGCTGTCGCATAACACACCTATAAATAATATTAGATGCCACCTGTCGTATAACACCTTATTTCAGTGAATTATATGCCAAGTGCCGGATAACACACCGAAACAACGAGGTATTGCGACACTGTGTCGCATAACACCCTCATTTCTGCCCCAATTGCGACAACTCACTGAAGCAAGGTAGAGGCAACACAGAACAGATTGAGTGGGTGAGTCAAAAACGGCTACCGATCTGCGATTAAATTAACCGATGTTGCTTACTCATTCAGTTCATGGGAATCGGCTGGTGAGAAATCCAGGAGAAGCCTGAAAAGGCTCTAAAATTTCTAACAGCTTTCTTGCTATACGTGGATCACTCTGTCTGGTTTGGGTGTAGGTTTTCCCAATCGTGTCGTAAAGCATCATGCCCTCTACCCCACCTGCTGAATATTAAACATAGTGCAGGACGCCTCCACCAGAGAGGTGCATTGGTAAACGTTCGATTTCTTGCACGCACGATTGTGGGAATTGGCAGTGTATTTGGTTGCGGCCTCTTTCCCTTTCCACCTACAATCGACGGCGTAGAGCTGCTTGTCTGCGATCGCTCATGTGCCAGTTATTAGGTATGAACTGTAATGGGCCAACGGATATTTGCTTTTCCTTTGAAGGGTTTTGTGCGCGAGGCGGCAAAACAGATGACCATGAAGATGGGTGGGGGATTGCGTTTTTCGAAGGGGCAGGCTGCCGGGTATTTTTGGATGATAAACCTTCTGCGACCTCTGCCATTGCCAAACTGATCCGCGAATACCCGATTAAGTCCACGAATGTTGTCGCGCACATTCGCAAAGCTACCATTGGTCCTGTCGGCTTAGAAAATTGCCATCCCTTTACTCGGGAATTATGGGGACGACATTGGGTATTTGCGCATAATGGCGACTTACCCACATTGCAATCTGCGCGTCTTGGTACGTATCGATCTGTCGGTCAAACGGATAGTGAGCGAGCATTTTGCTTGATCTTGAATCAGCTCAGACACAAGTTCCCCCAGCAACAGCCGCCATTGGAGGAGTTGTTCCCAGTCTTACAAGAGATGACTCAGGCGATTGCAAGTCATGGCATCTTCAACTATTTACTATCGGATGGTAAGCACCTTTTTGTTCATTGTTCAACCAAGCTTTGCTATATCGTCCGTCAGTCCCCATTTGCTGCGGCTCATCTGATCGATGAAGATATTACCGTTAATTTTCAAGAGTTAACAACGCCCAGCGATCGCGTTGCCATTATCGCTACTACTTGTTTAACAGATAACGAAACCTGGACAACTGTACAACCTGGTGAACTACTTGTCTTTCAAGATGGATTACCGCTCGTTATTTCAGGATGATTGGGTCTTTTATTGGGAGAGATCTGCAGAGGGGGTGCAAGCAGATGAGGATGCAGTCATCCGTATTCTTAGGATTAAACTGAGTCGCCAGATGTAACTGTTCACCCAATGATGAGGCAGGGAGAGAGTTCTCGTTGTAAGCCAAAATAGGCTGCATCAATTATTTCCTAAGGATTTACGCAAGCAGGTGAATTGACCTCTACCAAAACTTTTAGACCGATACGTTGTCTACAATTCTGTTCTGGCACTCCACAGTTGACAACTCTCCACCCATGGAAAATGCTGACTCCCAGAATAATCTTGAGATGCTGAATTTGCAATTGATGCTCAAGAACAACCTGAATATTCTCGATCAAGTTTCAGACAGATGATTGCAAAAAAAAGCAAATGAGTCTTCGTATCTCAGTCAATGCCTCAGTCGGTATAGAGGGTTACCTTAGGCTTCCCTTGTAACGGAATACTACTTATAAAGCGATGTTGTAATTGGGTAAGTCCCTGGTGTCCTAACATGCTGAGAATCGAGACTATAAGGCATCCTAAACTTACTTTGGGAGGGAAAAATGGTAGCAAGAACAGCATGGCCCCTAACACAGCAGCTACAATAGCCAAACGCTGACATAACCGTTGGACCTTCGCTAACCATTCAACTGAATGACGACAGTTTGGACAAATCTTTGTATGTCGATGCCAGCGATCGTAGAGGCGCTCATCACTAGTCATACCACGTCCTTCAGCGTAGGGAGAATTGGATGTAGGCCCCCCTCCTGCGTAACGTTTTAACCAGGTTCTTAAGCTTAAAACGCCTTGATCTGCTGGACTCGGAAAGAAGGGCTTGGGACGAAGATTGGGATCTGCTGCTGCTTCGTTCTGTTCTTGGGCTCGCATAGCAGTTATATCCTGATCACTGAGTCTGTAATTCTGTAGATGTTGTAGTCCTATCTGCAAATCCCGAGGGAGCAATCCAACTAACCTGCGGTTGAACCACTGAACAAGCTTAAATTGGGAAGAGGGAGGAGTTCCAACGACGAACTTGGAAATATATCGACAATGGCCCGGTGCAGTGGGGACAAAATACAATTGGAACGTCTGGATCAAACCTGTGGGCATGTGGTACTGAGTAATATTTGCACAGGGTGGGTGGAAAGTGCGTGTGGCTTTCATCCCTTGATTGAAAAAGTTGTAGCCGCCATGTTTAAGGGCAAACCCATCCTCAGCACTCATCTCACCAATGAGTTCAAACTCATCCATGGGGATTGCAGTATTGGGAGAAAAGCCAAAGATACCCTCATGCAGAAATTGGGCATGGGATGGATCAAAGCTACTTTCCAGCGAAACGGTATACCCTACGGGTACATCGGCGAGTTGCCATTCGGCCTGCATCCACTGTTCATCGGGGTCAGAGAGGATTGCTGGCTGCTTTAACTGAGACTCCTCTTTGGCGGTTGCACTAGCATCGAGCCACACCCATAGCAACCCTTGCAAAACCTGAGTGAGATAGGTATTCACATGGGCTCGATCATTGTGATAAACGGCTGTTTGGGTATCTGAGTCGACCAGCATTGGAATCTTCACACATTGCCCGCTACAGTCAAATTCCCAACCATGGTGGCGGCAGGCCAATGTGCCATTCTTATGAATCTTACCAAGGGATAATTGCGTCAATTTATGGGGGCAGACATCATCCATCACTGCCCACTGTCCGCCAGATTGCCAGACCACCAACTTTTTGCCGAGTAAGGTGATGGGAGTGGGACGACTTACGTCTAGATGACTCAGCGGGCTGATAGGATACCACTGTTTCAGCCAATCAAACGGTTGTTCAGCAGGAGCTTTTTGTGAATTGATGTTGTTAAGTTCCAGGTCGCCTATTTTGTGAGTAGTAGCTGTTGTCATAACCGATATCCATTGTTAAAAAACGAATATTGTGTGGACATAGAAAGACTGGGGTGGATTGTAGTATTCATTTTGTTGATTGGCTATCCTGCCAAAGCCTCTCTCTCCCTTTTTGTCGCATGTTTAAAGCAGTCTTGGTGCAATTTCTGGCGATGGGAAGAGGCTGACACCTTCCCTGCTCTCCATTGATAGCGAAAATGATGGGATGAAGATTCACGACTCCACTATGGATCAAGCTTCAGACTTTGCTAGCTTTCAGAGCAGGGAAGGTTATTCTCCAGAATAAACAGCGATAAGGGTGCAATCCACCCAATAGGCGGGCTCACACTACCAAAATTTTATCGTGGTGATAGGCTCCATCGTTGATTGGGTTAATTTGAGAATAGGCTTGTATGATGACGACATCTTTTTGGTAGCCAAATCGTCATCTCCACAGACTCCCAGAGATCAGGCTGGCGGAGGCAACGGTAGATTGGTAAGGTTTTGCGTTAAGATTTAGTACGCAGATCACTAATGTCAGATTGACACTCGAACCCTTCACAGACATCTGTCTTCATCGACTGTGGTGAGGGTACCTTAAGTACTCCAAGGATTCCGACACTATCCGATACATCTGCGTAAGGCGGATTATCCTTTGGTTACATAAGATACATTTTTCCCTGATTGCTGTGTGCACTACTGGGATTGAAGGTGATCCGCTGAACTTTTTTGGCTGCATCTTGAGATAGCGCAGCCATTTTTTCACCTCTACACTGTGAACCCAATCATAACGAATACCATGAATGTGCTTAATTCCTCCTCAGCTTCAATCTTCCCTGGGCAGCCTTGGCTTGTAGAGGAAAGGGATGCCTGTGGGGTTGGATTCATTGCCAGTCCCCAAGCCAAGCATGATTTGATTCAGCAAGCGTTAACTGGGCTTACGTGCCTGGAACATCGAGGGGGATGTAGCGCCGACCGAGATTCTGGTGATGGGGCGGGCATCTTAACGGCGATTCCCTGGCAGCTCTTGCAAAAATGGTGGTCAACTCAAGGTCAGCCCCTACCGGATGCAGAACAGGTGGGCGTGGGGATGGTATTTTTACCCACCGATACTGGGGCATTGGCACGGTGTAAGCACATTGTGGAAGACGTTGCGATCGCAGCCCAATTCCAAGTTCTCGGGTGGCGACCCGTGCCCATCAAACCCGAACTCCTGGGGGAGCAAGCCCGTGCTAATCAGCCCGATATTGAGCAAGTTTTTCTAAAATCTCCCACCTTGCGAGGTGATGAACTGGAGCGCCAACTGTATTTGGTACGTAAGCAGATCGAGAAAGCAGTGGCTGAGACTGGAGCGGACTGGGCACAAGAGTTTTACTTCTGTTCCCTCTCTCATCGCACCATTATTTATAAAGGGATGGTCCGGTCGGAAATTCTAGGGGCTTTCTATGGCGATTTGCAAAACCCCGACTATATGAGTTCCTTCGCCATATACCATCGTCGGTTTAGTACCAATACCTTACCCAAATGGCCTTTAGCCCAACCGATGCGGTTCTTGGGCCACAACGGCGAAATCAACACAATGTTGGGGAATGTCAAATGGATGGCGGCGCGCCAATCGGCTTTAAGTCATCCCCATTGGCAGGACCGCTTTGATCAACTGCGCCCGCTGGTTAATCCTAACGCCAGCGATTCGGCCAATTTGGATAATACCCTAGAGCTGCTGGTGCAGTCAGGACGAAGCCCGCAAGAAGCGTTGATGATGCTGGTGCCAGAAGCCTATCGCAATCAACCTGCTTTAGCGGATCACCCAGAAATTGTCGATTTCTACGAATACTATAGTGGCCTCCAGGAAGCCTGGGATGGTCCAGCGTTACTGGCCTTTAGTGATGGCAAAGTGGTGGGGGCAGCCCTTGATCGGAATGGGTTACGGCCTGCTCGCTACTGCACGACCCAAGATGGCACAATTTTTGTCTCTTCCGAAGCCGGAGCCATCCCCATCCCCGAAGCAGAGATTGTTTCCAAGGGGCGTTTAGGACCGGGACATATGATTGTGGTGGACTTAGCAACCCATCAGGTGCAGACCAACTGGGAGATTAAGGCCCAGATTGCCGCCGAATACCCCTATGGCGACTGGTTGCGATCGCATCGCCAACCCCTCACGGAACACCCCTTTCCCGACGCCCCGCAGTCGGAGCCCCAAACCTGCTTTCAGCAGCAAGTCGCCTATGGCTATTCCCTAGAAGATGTGGAAATGGTAGTGCAGGCGATGGCCAAGGACGGCAAAGAACCCACCTTCTGTATGGGGGATGATATTCCCCTATCGATTTTGTCGTCACGGCCCCACGTTCTTTACGACTACTTCAAACAGCGATTCGCCCAAGTTACCAACCCGGCGATTGACCCGCTGCGGGAGAAACTGGTGATGTCGCTGGTCACGCTTCTGGGACGACGGCGCAATCTGTTGGATCATGATCCAGAAGCGGCTCGTCTCTTGAAGCTGAACTCTCCCGTGATGAATGAAACAGAGTTAAGTGCGATTCGAGCCTCTGACTTTGGCGTGCAAACCCTATCGACCTTGTTCCCTCTGAGCAAAGGTCCTGAGGGATTGGCTGTAGCTGTTCAAGCTCTCTGTGACCAGGCCACAGCAGCCGTTCAGGCGGGTCAGCAGATTTTAGTGATTAGCGATCGCTATATGCCTACGGGAGAGACCACCTGGCTGAATGCCGACTATAGTTATATTCCCCCTTTGCTGGCTGTCGGGGCGATCCATCAGCATTTGATTAAGCAAGAGATTCGTCTGCAAGCTTCCTTAGTGGTGGAAACAGCCCAATGCTGGAGCACCCATCACTTCGCCTGTCTGATTGGGTTTGGCGCAGCTGCAGTTTGTCCCTACTTAGCCTTAGAATCTGTGCGCCATTGGTGGGCAGATGAGCGCACTCAAAAACTAATGGAGCGAGGCAAAATCCCGTCAATGACCATTGGTGGGGCTCAAAGTAACTATCGTAAAGCGGTGGAAGCGGGCTTATTGAAGATTCTGTCGAAGATGGGAATTTCCCTGATTTCTAGCTATCAGGGCGCGCAGATTTTTGAAGCGATTGGTATTGGGTCTGAGTTGCTAGAGCTGGGGTTTGCGGGGACCACCTCACGGGTAGGGGGACTCAGCATCGCCGAACTGGCCCAAGAAACAATGGCTTTTCACCAGAAGGCATTTCCCGAGCTGGATCTGAAAAAGCTGGAAAACTTTGGCTTTGTCCAGTTTCGACCCGGTGGCGAATACCATATGAACAACCCGGATATGTCGAAAGCCCTGCACAAAGCCGTGGCCGATAAAGACTATGACTATTACCAGCTCTATAAGCAGCAGCTCCTCAACCGACCCGTGACGGCCTTGCGAGATTTATTGGATTTTAAGCGCGATCGCACCGCGATTCCCCTAACAGAAGTGGAGCCTGTAGAGGCTATCGTCAAGCGCTTCTGTACAGGGGGGATGTCATTGGGGGCTTTGTCCCGCGAAGCCCATGAAGTCTTAGCCATTGCTATGAACCGCATGGGAGCGAAGTCCAATTCCGGGGAAGGGGGCGAAGATACGGTGCGGTTTAAGGTTCTCTCTGATGTGGATGCCAACGGCAAGTCAGCCATGCTGCCCCACTTACAGGGGCTGCGCAATGGCGATACGGCCAGCTCTGGAATTAAACAGGTGGCGTCGGGACGGTTTGGCGTCACCCCGGAATATCTAATGAATGCCCAGCAGATTGAGATCAAAATTGCCCAGGGAGCAAAACCCGGCGAAGGCGGGCAATTGCCGGGTAAGAAAGTTAGCCCTTACATTGCCAAACTGCGGAGATCTAAATCAGGGGTGACCCTAATTTCACCGCCGCCCCACCACGATATTTACTCCATTGAAGATCTAGCTCAGCTCATTTTTGATCTGCATCAGATCAACCCCCAGGCCAAAGTCTCCGTTAAATTAGTGGCAGAAATTGGCATTGGTACCATCGCTGCTGGGGTAGCCAAAGCCAATGCTGACGTGATTCAAATCTCCGGTCATGATGGCGGCACCGGAGCCTCGCCCTTAAGTTCCATTAAACATGCAGGTAGTCCCTGGGAACTGGGACTAACGGAAGTGCATCGGGCCTTGATGGTGAATCAACTGCGCGATCGCGTTATTCTCCGAGCTGATGGTGGGCTTAAAACGGGATGGGACGTGCTAATGGCAGCCCTGATGGGGGCAGAGGAATATGGCTTTGGTTCCATTGCCATGATTGCCGAAGGCTGTATTATGGCCCGCATCTGCCATACCAATAACTGCCCGGTCGGTGTCGCCACCCAGCAAGAAAAGCTGCGTCAGCGGTTTACGGGGATTCCCGAACATGTGGTTAACTTTTTCTACTTTATTGCCGAAGAAGTACGGTCTCTTCTAGCTCACTTGGGGTATCGCTCCCTGAACGAAGTGATTGGCCGAGCCAAGCTGCTGCAAGTCCGTGCAGATACTCAACTCACAAAAACCACTCAGCTTAACCTAGATTGTCTAACCCAACTTCCCGATACCCGTACAGATCGCAGTTGGCTAGATCATGGTCCCGTGCATAGTAATGGTCCCGTCTTAGATGATCAGCTATTGCAGGATCCTGAGATTCAGCAGGCGATCCAAAACCAAACCACCGTTGCCAAAACCGTGCGAATTGTAAATACGGATCGTAGTGTGGGGGCGCGGATTGCGGGTGCGATCGCAAAACAATACGGTAATACTGGCTTTACAGGGCAACTTAACCTCACCTTTGAAGGCAGTGCAGGCCAAAGCTTTGGCGCGTTTACCTTGCCGGATATGACCCTCAACTTGGTGGGAGAAGCCAATGACTATGTGGGTAAGGGGATGCACGGCGGTGAAATCACAATTAAACCGTCACCTGACGCTACCTATGCGGCTGCCGACAATGTAATTATTGGCAACACCTGTCTCTATGGTGCTACGGGAGGCACCCTCTATGCCAACGGTAAAGCCGGAGAACGATTTGCTGTGCGTAATTCCCAAGGCCAGGCAGTAATCGAAGGCGCTGGCGATCACTGCTGTGAGTATATGACGGGTGGTGTGGTTGTTGTGTTAGGAGAAACGGGCCGCAATGTAGGGGCTGGCATGACGGGGGGACTGGCTTACTTTTTAGATGAAGACGGTAGCTTCCCCACCAAAGTCAACCCAGAGATTGTCCAAATTCAGCGGGTCAATACCGAAGCGGGTGCCCAGCAGTTACAGGCTCTGATTCAAGCCCATGTGGACCATACGGATAGTCCCAAAGGTAAAGACATTTTGGCCCACTGGTCCGAGTATCTGCCGCAGTTTTGGCAGGTTATTCCTCCCTCGGAAGCAGAACGCGCAGAAGCGAGCGAAGCGACAGCACTGGAAAAGATGTTGACATCAGCATAATTTGGTGCAATGGATAGCAAAATATCAGTTGGGGACATGGTTTATTGGGTACAATAACTCCCAATTCATCACGACCCACCTTTATGGCCAAGTCCAGCTTATCTCTGGCGTCATTCACGGCGTCTGACCATTATGAGGTTGAGGACAAGGAACAACAAACACAGCCTGGTTTAAACAAGTCATTGCCTTGGTTGTTAGTGGGCTGTATATCCCTACCCATTAAGTTGCCGTTCCCTACCCCCTTTGACTGTCAAACGCCTCGACAAGCGCCCACCATTCGTCGGCAGCCGCGACAGAAATCAGTGCCTGTGTCTTGGCCTCCACCTGAACCCATACTAGAGGTGCCTGAATCCATCCCGCCTCAGGTGTCGGTATGGAAGCGCGATCGCATAGCCGTTGCCCAAGGAGATTTGTCTCGACTGATTCACTCAGAAATTAATGATATTCGTCAGTCCTATGGCCTACAACCCCTGCGGTGGAATGCGAATGTCGCTAATGTGGCCCGCAAGCATAGCCAGAACATGGCGGACAACAACTTCTTCAGTCATGCTGATCCCCAAGGCAATACGGCTTTAGAACGGTTATTAGCGGCAGGGATTCAGTTCAATTTGGTGGCCGAAAACTTAGCACTGAATGAAAATGCACCGGATCCAGTAGCCCTCGTGATAGAAGGATGGCTAGATAGTCCAGGGCATCGTCAGAATATCTTACGGCCTGAAGTGACAGAAACCGGTGTGGGAGTGGTGCGACAGGGTGAAGAATATTTCTTTACACAGTTATTTATTCGACGACCCTAAATTGATAGAAATGTCTCAATGAGAGGAATAGAGGGACTTTCTTTAAGTAACATTGTTTGAAGTTTCCTCTCGTTTTTGTAGAAGTGGCAAATGCACTGCTGTAAACTGAAAAACGTTATAGGATCCTTGACTATACAGTTGTCTTTGAAAAGCACCCGGCGATAACAGATGTCTGTTAACGTCATTTATATTCTGGAGCTCTTATTCAATGTCTCACACAGTCAAAATTTATGACACTTGTATCGGATGCACCCAGTGTGTCCGCGCCTGCCCGTTAGACGTCCTTGAGATGGTTCCCTGGGATGGATGTAAAGCTGGTCAAATCGCCTCATCTCCTCGCACAGAAGACTGTGTGGGATGTAAGCGCTGCGAAACAGCTTGCCCCACCGACTTCTTGAGCATTCGGGTTTATTTAGGTGCAGAAACATCGCGCAGCATGGGCTTGGCCTACTAAGCATTTTCGCTATCATCGTAAATCTTGAGTCATTTTTGCTGTGTTGCATTTTTCAAAAGAGGGAGCCTAGGCTTCCTCTTTTCATTTTTTCTCTGGGCCTCTGACGAGAGACAATATGAGCCAATCAAAGACGATTTGGGTCAATGAACAGCTGGATCCGGCAGGGTTAGTCTATGCCTGTATTGCATGTTGTGACCCCCAACATGCACAAGACTGTCATACTTCTTTTCAGGATAATTTGACGGAGCACCAAAAAGAAGCAGGTTGGGTGGCCCGCCTGAGGACCGTTGAGTCTTGGGATGATGTTCCCGCCTGCGCCCTTAAACTCAGCTAAGATGTCTTTGGATCATGCATAGGCACTCAGAATGGAAAACGGTCGAAACCGCGAAGACAGGGCTACCAAAATTTCCCAAACGCTGATGGCTGAGCCAGACAATGGTAGCTCTCAATCAGTATCGGCAGAGCAGATACCCACTCAAGAGACCCACCCAGCATCGGCTGACTTCACCACGGCTTGGTCGGTAGAAGAGAGCGAAAAACTCTATCGTATTCACGGTTGGGGAGAACCTTATTTTTCCGTCAATGCAGCCGGTCATGTGACGGTATCGCCCAAAGGAGATCGCGGGGGCTCTTTAGACCTCTATGAATTAGTACAGTCTCTGCAGCAGCGAGATATCCATGCCCCTTTACTGATCCGATTTTCGGATATTCTGGCGGATCGGATTGAGCGGTTGAATGCCTGTTTCGCCAAAGCGATCGCACGCTACAGCTATCCTGGACGCTACCGAGGCGTTTTTCCGGTCAAGTGCAATCAACAGCGACATCTGGTCGAAGATTTGGTGCGCTTTGGTCAACCCCACCAATTTGGTCTAGAAGCAGGTTCCAAACCGGAGTTACTGATTGCGATTGCCTCCCTTAAGACTCCTGGCGCATTGCTGATTTGCAATGGCTATAAAGATTTGGAGTACGTTGAAACGGCCATGTTGGCCCAACGCTTGGGACATCAATCGATCATTGTCATTGAACAGCTCGAAGAAGTAGCGCTGGTGATCGAAGCTAGTCGTCGGCTCCAGATTCAGCCGATTTTGGGAGTGCGGGCCAAACTGAGTGCCAAAGGCATTGGCCGTTGGGGCAGTAGTGCTGGTGATCGGGCCAAGTTTGGTCTGACTATTCCAGAAGTCGTCGCTGCTGTCGAGCATTTGGGTAAAGCTGATCTACTCAATTCCCTTCAACTCCTCCATTTCCATATTGGTTCTCAGATTTCAGCTATTAGCGTGATCAAAGATGCGCTGCGAGAAGCCAGCCAAATCTATGTAGAGCTGGCCCGCCTGGGGGCCAACATGAAGTTCTTGGATGTGGGGGGTGGACTAGGGGTAGATTACGACGGATCCAAAAGCAACTCGGCAGCTTCCAAAAACTACAATATGCAAAATTACGCCAACGATGTGGTAGCCGAGGTGAAGGAAGCCTGTGCCGAAGCGGATTTACCCGTCCCTACCTTAGTGAGTGAAAGTGGGCGGGCGATTGCATCCCATCAGTCCGTGTTAATCATGAATGTGCTGGGCAGTAGTGAAACCCTGGATCTAACACCTGAACCCGCCCAAGACAATGAGCATCTAATTATTCGGAATCTCTACGAAACCTATCAGTCTATCGATGCCGATAATTATCAGGAAACCTACCATGATACCCTACAGTTCAAAGAAGAAGCCGTCAGTCTGTTTGGGTTTGGCTATCTGAGTCTGCAAGAGCGGGCGAGGGTCGAGCGGTTGTGTGGAGCTTGCTGTCGGAAGATTCTTGCGATCGCACGCCAAGATGATGATGTTGCGGTGGATTTAGAAGATCTTGAACGCCGCATAGCATCACTTTACTACACAAATCTATCGGTCTTTCAATCTGCTCCCGATACCTGGGCGATTGATCAGCTCTTTCCGATTATGCCAATTCACCGTTTGGAAGAAGAGCCTGCCCAAAGAGGGACGCTCGTCGATCTGACCTGCGATAGTGATGGCAAAATTGATCAATTCATTCACTCTCGCGATACTAAATCCATCCTAGAGCTGCATCCCTTAAGACCCAATGAATCCTACTACTTGGGGATGTTTCTTAATGGGGCTTATCAAGAGGTGATGGGCAATCTCCATAACTTATTTGGAGATACTAATGTCGTGCATATTGATCTTACTCCGATGGGCTATCACATTGCTCATGTAGTGAAGGGGGACACGATTACAGAAGTTTTAGAATATGTCCAATATGATGCCGATGATCTGATTGAGGAAATTCGGAAACAGTCTGAAGTGGCGTTGCAAAAGCAACATATCACTTTACCGGAGGCGCAACTGCTTCTCAAAAACTATGAGCGTAGTCTCAGAAGCTATACCTATCTCAAGTCTTGAGAGCAATTGTTAGGCGATGTGCAACTTTCCTGAAAGTACTGATACTACGTTGCTACTGATCACAACATTTAGCCAGAGGAAACGAGGAATCAACGGTTACAGGCAT
>JANQPU010000043.1 GCA_028285315.1 Acaryochloris sp. IP29b_bin.176 | reverse complement strand
GGATTAGCCTATCTAGATCGCAATCAAGTTCCCGTTCATTTACGGTCCAAATATGGCATCTTTGGCACACCGAATCGACTCTATCAAGAATTCCTCGGGCATGGGCGAGTTAAAACTATCGCCCTGGATCGAAAGGCCATCGCCCAAAGTTTTAAACGAACGCTACAGTTGCATGATGTAAACGTCATCGGAAATGTTGAGCTGGAAGCAGCTCACAGTGCGGGGATGCAACTGTGTTCATTGACTGCGAATGGTCAAACTTATACGGCGACCCAATTTATTGATGCGAGCCAAAGTGGAGAACTTGCTGAAATCAGTGGTGTTGAGGTTATGAAAGGGCTCGGTGCTCTAGGATTCCCAGATAGCACTCTCAGCATCGGCCTTGTTCTAGAACTCTATGGTGTCACCATTGAAGATCTAAAGCGGGTGGAAGCGAAACTGATCCAACGTTTTCTGGATCCTAAAGATTCGATAGCTCAGCGGTGGTTAGCGATTGCCAGTGGCAATAATCCCAGTAAGCGTCAGGACATGCTGCAAACGCTCTTGGATCAAAACCGCAATCCAAAACTACTTTATCAAGCAACCCCCGATTCCGTCGATGTCCGTTCGCTGGCGTTTAGTATTGCCATCCATGGCCGCTTAGGCCGCGAATATAATCTTAAGACTTCTGGATTCTTATTTGATCGCGCCAATATTGCGGTATTCCCCGATCGGCTCAGCTTAAATGCCTTGTTGTTTTATGCCAACGCAGAACAAGCCAGACAATTGAGTAAGTCGGTTGCCAAACCAACGACTGAGATGTTGGCGATTGCCAATGAAATTAAAGCGCTGTTTGAACGATTTGGAATACCTGACGTAAAAATCATGGACGAACTGTATGTTCGCCATGCAGGGCAAATTGCGAATCCGTTGGATGAGCTTTCTGCGACACTGATGACGGCTGGGGGGCTTCCAGCCCCAACAGCCCTGGGCACTTTTGGCTATCACCTTGATGATCGCGGTGGCATAGAAGGATTAGATGAACGCATCGAGCAATCATCACTCCAGCACCTCAACTTTCGGAAACTTCCAGTTTTTAATTATGGGTTCCGTCATACCTTGCCTAAGGAGCGCCGAAATTTATCTGTATTAGGTCCTGCGTCTGGATTTGGTGGGCTGGGGACAACGGCGGGTCGAATTGTAGAGATGAATGTGGGTGTGGGAGAGGGGTTAGCGATTGCTATCGCGATTGCCATTGCAGAAGGGAGGGCCCTTCAGTCTATTGGCAACTTAGAGGTTCGAAAATCCATGGGCTACACTCCGGCAATTTATGGATTCCAGACTGGTAGTTTTCAAGCCATTTTTTCTTTGGAGCGAGAGCTACGCTCCATCGATTATGAAGAAACCTACTTACAGCAGGCCCAAACGTTCCTGATTCAGGGAAATTTTGGAGAAGCTGCACGTGTGCTCTCACGGGCGATAGCCCTAGAACCTCAAAATGCCAACACCTATTACTTACGAGGTAAAAGCCTGTTCAGCCTTAGATTATGGGATTATGCGCGATCTGATTTCACAGATGCGATCAGGTTAAACCCCACCCTTACAGATGCCTTGATCTACCGAGGGTACATCAATCTGTTTGATGACAACTATAATCAGGCGATTGATGATTTCAAGCAAGTATTGCAGCGCGACGGAACAGAACAAAATGCTCAACTTGGTCAAGCTCTAGTACTCTCTTTCCAGAAAAGCGCTACTTCTGGTCATGTATGGTACGAAGATGCCTTGCCTTGGTTAACTCAAACAATAACTGAACAACCCAAATTTGCAACAGCCCATATCATCCGAGGGATTGCCCTAGCAAAATCGGGTGATCTTGATGCGGCAAGGGCTGACTTTGAGAAAGCGATTACCCTGCACAAGGCTCAAGGTGATCAACTAGCTGTTGCCAATACCCAAAGAATATTCAATAATTTACTCAATTAATCAGCAGTTTTTGGGAAAGCTTGCAGGAGATTATGGAATAGTCCTGATATAAATAGGATTTAATAGGCCTATTTTTCATCGACTTTCTGTGATAAGTACCCACCAACCAGTAAGGCAATCAATATTGACGGATAAAGTTGGCCAATAA
>JANQPU010000358.1 GCA_028285315.1 Acaryochloris sp. IP29b_bin.176 | reverse complement strand
GTTATGTTGGTCAAAACTCAAGCAACTGTTGCGATCAGCTAAAGCTCGAACCAGAGGAGCACTTGAGCAAGCGTTAAGCCAGATTATCAATGAGTGCATCTCCGATGATGATGCCCTTGGCTGGTTCGCTCACTGTGGCTTATTCATCTGAAAACTGCTGTAATCTGGAGCTGAGTGCTGTTAGGTATAGCGGACGCTATACTGTGTAGGACGTAAGATAGAGATGTCCTCTCATTTTTTCGTCGATGTGATGCCCAAGACCTAATAGTTACGACTTACGGTGCAAAGTGATGGATGCGATTGAGCTTGATGGTCTACCCCCTTCTGAAGCAAGTGAGCTCTTGCATATCAGTCGCAATACCATTCATCTATGGCAACGTCTCAAGGCAGAAACAGGTGATTTACATCCTAAACCAAGTCACCCTACTGGCCCTAGCCATAAAATCACAGACTGGGACAAGTTTCGGGCATTTGCCCATGAGCATTGCGATAAAACTCAAGCTCAGATGGCTCAATTATGGGATGGCGATATTAGTGAGCGGACCATCGGTTATGCATCAGAAAAGTGTGGGTTTGCTAAACCTATAGGCAGTTGAGTTTTCCTATTCCCTGATGCAATGTCCTCTATGTGGTCATCCAAAGACCCACAAACACGGTACAACCAGTAAAGGCAGCCAACGTTACCGTTGCCCCCACTGCCACCAAACCTTCAGCGAGACCTTTGATACCCTCTAATTTCTCCTCAAACCATTCAGACCATCCTTCAATCTCATACTGTTCAGTTTTCGGGTTTCTCCTGGGTCTGTTCCGGCGCAAGCTGTGACCAAAAAAGGCCCAAATCGGATGAAACATGGTCGAGGGTTTGGCGACGGACGGTTTGCTCAATCTCACCGAAGGTCGCCAGGTTCATTCCTTGCTCGACGGCATCGGCATAGAGGAATTTGGCAATTTCAGTGACGTGAGCTTGAAGCGTTTGGCGTTGTTCGGGATTCATGATTGTTTAGGGAAGGCTGCTTCTACAGCATGCCTTTTCTCTCGCGAGAGGATGACGTACTCCCCTGGGGGCAGTCTGGTTTGTAGAAGATTCCCAACTGGGCAGGTGTAGGGAAACTCCCCGCCACAAGCTGACAAAAGCCCAAAGTGTGTAAAATTTTTCAATCTCCTCCAGCTTTCGTAACAGAGACTACAGTCTGGGTGGTCCTAGATCTCATTTGATTGATGACGGAAGCTACCCATGTATCAACATTACTGTGCTCTCATAAAGTATCTATGAATATGTAGGGATAGCCAGCAGATTCAATTTAATAAATTCACTATTTTAAATTGCCGTTTATCAATTCAGCATGCCAAAAGTCATTGCAATTCATTCCTATCGGGGTGGAACCGGGAAATCTAACTTTACCGCCAATCTTGCAACTTCAGTTGCGTTGCAGGGGCACAGAGTTGGAGTTGTAGATACAGATTTACCCTCACCTGGCATCCACATCTTGTTTGGCCTAGAACCAGAGCAAACAAGGCAAACCCTCAACCACTATTTATGGGGTGAAACCCCTATCGAAGAAACAATTCACGACGTTAGTGCTCAAGTGGGGGTAGAGGGTGCAGGCAAGCTTTTACTGGTTCCCTCCAGCGTAAAGGCCGATGATATTGCTCGTATCCTTAAGCATGGCTACGACGTCAAGCTCATGAATGATGGGTTCCGCGCCCTGGTCAAGGCCCATCAATTGGATTATCTATTTATAGATACTCATCCTGGGCTTTCAAAGGAAACCTTTTTATCAATTGCCATTTCCCATATCCTGATTCTGATTCTGCGGCCCGACAAGCAAGACTATCAGGGTACTGCTGTCACCATTGATGTAGCACGACAACTCAACGTGCGCAAAATGCTACTAGCCATCAACAAAGTCTATAGCTCTCTCAATCTAGAAGCGCTGAAGCAAAAAGTTGAAGAGACCTACTCAGAAACCGTTGCTGGGGTTTTTCCTTTAGCGGAGGAAGTGGTACAACTGGCCAGTGAAGGCGTATTCTGTGCCAAATATCCTGACCATGAGGTGAGCCAGAAATTTTGCAACTTGGCGCAGCAACTGATTGAGGGGTAAACGAAATGAGTGAGATGGGAGACTTGCAGTCCCTCGCCAGTTCGATTAGGGCGGTGGCATCACCTCTTCGCAATTATTTGACGGATTTACATCATAAATATCAAGGATTAAATGAAGGAGCCGTTGCGGACTACATTCCTGAGCTAGCCTTGGCCCAGCCCGAATGGTTTGGGATCTGTGTGGTGACGCAGGAGGGGCAAGTTTTTGAAGTAGGAAACTGTGACCAATTGTTCACAATTCAGTCCATTTCGAAGGCGTTTGTCTTTGGTTTAGCCCTCGAAGATCATGGGCGAGATTATGTGAACTGCAAGGTCAGTGTGGAGCCGACGGGCGATGCTTTTAACTCGATTATTCTGGATGAAACAACCAATCGTCCTTATAACCCCATGGTGAATGCGGGGGCGATCGCCACCACCGATCTGATTCAGGGCAAGAACGGCACCGAACGTCTCAAGCGGGTTCTGGAAATGTTCCAACGGTACACAGGCCGCGCCCACGATATCAACGTGCCAGTCTTCATGTCAGAAAAAGCCACTGGCTATCGCAACCGCGCTATGTCCTATCTAATGCTCAACTTCGGCATGGTCAGTGAGAAAATCGATGAAACGCTTGATCTCTACTTTCAGCAATGTTCAATTATGGTTAATGCTCGTGATTTAGCCATGCTTTCAGCAACCTTGGCCAATGGTGGCATTAATCCCGTCACAAAAGAGCGGGCATTAGATGAACGTTATGTTCAGGATGTGGTTAGTGTGATGCTCACCTGTGGCATGTATGACGCCTCGGGAGAATGGGCCTATCGGGTAGGAATGCCTGCTAAGAGTGGGGTTGGGGGTGGTATCACAGCAGTAGTCCCAGGGCAATTGGGTATTGGCACCTTCTCGCCACTATTGGATGCCAAAGGTAACAGTATTCGGGGAATTAAGGTCTGTGAAGATCTAGCCACCGACTTTGGATTACACCTGTTCAACGCGGCCACACCTAAACACAATCTGCAGGAATGGATATCTGGTAGTGGGGATGATGACTGGTAGGGCTCTGAGATTACCTAAAGTACGGCTTCGCACCACTCTGATGGTGCCGTTTTTACTGCAAATCGTCACCGCCGTTGGTCTGGTAGGATACCTATCCTTTCGCAACGGGCAGCGAGCAGTAAATGACTTGGCTCACCAACTCACAGAAGAAACCAGTGTCCGCATTGAACAACAAGTCCTCACCTACCTTAACAAGTCGCAAAACACCCTGTGGCTAAACCATGCTGGGATCCAGAGTGGTAATTTTGACCTAACCGAGTTAGAGAAACTGCGCCGCTATTTCTGGCGGGTAGTTCGCGATGGAGAATATGAGGGGTACCTCTCCTATGGCAATGAAAAAGGAGAGTTTGTGGGAGTTGAGCACCGCGATAACGGCACGGTACAACTCAAAATTCGGACTGAAGCAACCGCGCCAATGCGGGAAACCTTCGTTCTCAATTCGCAGGGCGAGCGCCAGCAGCGCCTCAAGGTCTCAGAATATGATCCTCGAAAGCGCCCCTGGTATCGCGCTGCAGTGGAAGCAGGCAAGCCCACCTGGAGCGCTATCTATCCGTTCTTCTCCAGCAAAAAAACAGTTCTAGGATTATCGCCAGTCTATCCTGTTTACGAAGGACAAACGCTGCTGGGGGTTTTGTGCATTAATGTCCGCCTCACTCGGATTACGGACTTTATCGATGAATTATCCATTAGCCCCAATGGACAGAGTTTCATCGTAGAACGCTCGGGGGACTTGGTCGCAGGTTCTCGGATTCCACAACCCTTCGAAGTCATTGTCGAAGAGGAGCAGCGGGAGATTAAACGAATTCCTGCCACCCAGAGTGATAATCCTATGGTACAGGCAACCGCCCAACAAATTCAGGACCGTTTAGGTGGATTCATTAGGCTTAAAGGTGACCAAAATCTAGACTTTGAAATGAATGGAGATCGCTATTACGCGCACATCTTACCCATCCAGGATGGACGGGGGATTGATTGGTTTACTGTAGTGGTTGTCCCTGAGCAGGATTTTATGGCTCAGATTAACCGCAACACACGCAATACCATTGTGCTCTGCTTAGGGGCACTGGGAGTGGCGATCACAATTGGCATCCTGACAGCTCGCTGGGTTGCTCGTCCTATTTTGGATGTAGCCGAGGCATCAGACCAACTAGCCCAAGGAGATCTGGAGCAGCGAGTCACCGCTAGCCCTATTGTCGAGGTTGATAACCTTGCCGAGTCCTTCAATACAATGGCCAGTGGGCTACAGCAGTCATTTGCGGCTCTTGAGCAAAAGAACGAAGATCTACGAATTGCAGAAGAAAACTACCGCAGCATTTTTGAAAATGCTCTGGAGGGAATCTTCCAGTCTTCGCCTGAAGGACATTACATCAACGTCAACCCGGCACTAGCCAAAATTTACGGTTACGATTCACCCCAGGACATGATCAACAGCGTCACTAATATTGGTAGGCAACTCTATGTTGATCCAAAGCGGCGCAGCGAATTTAGAGACTTACTGCGCCAACAAGGCATGATTAAAAACTACGAGTACGAGTGTTATTGCAAGGATGGTCAGATTATCTGGAATCAGGTGGATGCTCGTGTGGTCAAGGATAAACAGGGGGAAATTCTTTACTACGAAGGCATCGTGCAGGATATTACAGAACGCAAGCAGCGAGAAGTTAAACTGCAACAACAACTTGAAGAACTACAAATTGAGATTGATCAAAAGCAGCGTAAGGAAGAAGTTTCAGTCCTCACGGGTAGTAGCTACTTCCAGGAAGTTCAGCAGGAAGTCTCAGCCATCGATCTCGATGAATTTTGGAGTTAATGTGTGTCTTGAAGAGATAATTTATTAAAGCAGGATCTTATCCACTTAAGTTGCCATCTGTATTACAATCACGATTTTCTACACTCCATTGGCACCATTCATCTTGAAACAAGTGGATGACAAGGATTACGTTAAGAACTCCCTCGGGCTAGCTCTCTGTTGAATCTTGCCGTTATTTATCTATGACGATGTATTGATTGTCCTCATGGGTAAAGGCGACCTGTCATTTGTGTTTCGATCCTGGCCTCTCTCTTTCCGTTACTTCTCGTTTTGGATTCAGCTCCCTTTGGCGACCCGATTCATAATAAATGAGCTAGTAGGCAACCATTGAGGGGAATAGGGAAATATCAGTTTAGTCTTCTTCCAATGAGTTGGTACAAACTTGTGCTTCTTCTGCAATCGGACAAGGCTCATGCACCCAACCAAGGCTCCCCCCTAGAAACAAATTGATGAAGCGTCTATTCGTCTCCCTGCTAAGTGCCATATCGCTATCGGTATTGCCCGTATCACCCCTGCTGGCCCAGGATCCAAGCGTTTTACGAGGCTATTACCAACAGCGTTTGAAAACCTATGAAGCTGAACTGGCCGAAGCCCAGAAAGAAGGTCCTGAAAACCGATGGCAGCAAGTTGATATTCTGAATGGAGCCGGAATTGCTCATCGCTATGTGGGCAAGTACCGGAAAGCCGTCCAGCTTCATAAGCAGGCGTTGGATTTGGCACGAGACATTCGCGATCGCGGCAGAGAACGCAACGCTCTTAAAGAACTCGCCAGCAGCCACAGCAAACTTGGGGACCTAGAAGGGATCCAGTTTCTCGAACAACAACTTCAGAAATTTCCTACAGATCCCGAAGCCCGCTCACTCATTTTGTTTCAGCTCGGTATTGCTCAGATGTCAACGGGCAACCAGCAACGGGGGCTAGAAGTCTTCGAAGAATATCTACCCCTCGCCCAATCCTTGAATGAACCCCAACAAGCTGGGATTGCTCGCACTTTTTTAGCAGGGATTTACCTGTCTCAGAAAAAGTATAAAGTCGCCATCACGCTCTTTCAGCAAAACCTAGACGACGCTCGCCAGCAAAAAGATACTACGGCCATCAATAACACCCTCCTCGCCCTTGCTAGCACCCATCAGGCCCAAGGAAATTTTTCTACTGCCTTCAAAACCTACGAGGAATTGACCCGTCTCACCCGTCAGCAATCCCAACCTCGGATGCAGATGGTGGCTCAAAAACAATGGGGTGCCCTTTTGCAAAAAACGGGGAACACAGAAGCGGCCATTAAGCTGTTCCGCAACAATATTGACCTGGCTAAGCAGGCGAAAGATTTGTTCTGGCAAGCTTGGTCTTTAGAAGATTTGAGCCTGGCTTACACCCAACGCCAAGATTACAAACAGGCTATTCAAGCCCAAAAGCAGGGACTCACCCTCCTCAGGCAAGTCAATGCCTCAACGCCCAAGAATGAGGATATTTCTGAAGCCCGTGCCCTGGAGAACTTAGGGTATATCGATTGGCAATCGGGCCAGCTACAGCTCGCAGAGCAGGCCCTTAAGCAAGCTATCCAGTCCTATACCACTCTACGCCAGCAGACTCTGGAAAATGCCAATCTCTTTTCCATAAGTCGAGACAGTCTCAATCTCAACCTACGGGAAGGATTAAAGGATGCATACCAGCTTTTGCAGCAGGTTTTGATTGATCAAGGCCGGACGGATGAAGGGTTGCTGATGGCAGAACAAAGTCGCGCCCAAGCCACGGCAGATCTCTTGAAACAAAGTCAACCACCGATCACGCTAGAGCAGATGCGCCAGGTTGCCTGTCAACAGAAAACCACCATTGTTCAATATTCCTACCTGTTAAAGGAGACGCGGACCCTAGCCGCCCGAACGGTCAATGGTCCTCAGGAATCGCGACTGTTAATCTGGGTGATCCAGCCTACAGGCACCATTTATTTTCGCCAGGTCAAACTAGGGGAATCGATCTCTTCGCCGCAGTCCCTGCAGCGGCTAGTCGAAAAGAGTCGCCAGTCGATTGGTGTGGCCAGTCGCGGCGTTGATTGGGCTACCCAAATTGCCTTTCGACCAACTCAAACGACCCAGAATCAACCTTTAGAAATGCTGCATCAACGTTTAATCGATCCAATTGCGGATTTATTACCGTCAGAACCGACTGCTCCAGTCACCTTTATTCCAGATGGCAGTCTCTATCTAGCCTCCTTTGCGGCTCTAAAAGACGCTTCTGGTCGATATCTACTTGAACGGCATACCTTACTGTCAGCCCCCTCCATTCAGGTGCTCAGTCTGTTAGAGGAAACCGATGCCACCCTAGACTTACGGCAAAGCCAAGCGCTGATTGTCGGCAATCCCACCATGCCCACGGTGCGACTAGGTCTCGGTGAACCTCTCGAACAACTGATTCCGCTCCCTGGAGCCGAACAGGAAGCCAAAGCCGTGGCGGAACTCCTCAACACTCAACCCTTAATTGGTTCGACGGCTACCGAAGCTGCGATTACCGACCAAATGCGCCAAGCGGATCTGGTTCACTTCGCTACTCATGGCTTACTCGACAGCATTTTAGGTTTGCGGAGTGCCGTGGCCCTCACCCCCACAACGACTGCCGATGGCTTGTTGCATTCCTTTGAAATTCTCAACTTGCCGCTCCAAGCCAAACTAGTCGTTCTCAGTGCTTGCAATACTGGGCGGGGCCGCATCAGTGGAGATGGTGTTGTGGGATTGTCGCGGGCCTTTCTAGGGGCAGGCGTCCCTAGTTTAGTTGTTTCCCTCTGGGCGATTCCTGATGATGCCACCGCAGAACTGATGACCGCGTTTTACAAAAACCTCAAGCAGAATCCTGATAAAGCCCAAGCCCTGAGACAGGCAATGCTAACGGTCAAGAAAACTCATCCTAATCCCAGAGATTGGGCTGCGTTCACCTATATTGGTGCGGCTCAATAGGTTGGTTATTGTGTGTGTAAGTGGGTTGCGATCGCAGTCTCCACCAACGTATTAAACCTCACGCCATCCACCTGAGCGCGGATCACAGCCTGGCGATGCAGTTCGGGAGAAATTCCTAAATTCAAGCGACCAGAGCAAGGTTTATCTGGATCTTTATCCATTCGTTGGCAGTCAGTCAAATAATCCTCAATCACATTGCGGAAAGAGACTTCTAGCTCATCAACTGTTTCACCACCAAACGCGATCATATACCGAGTACCTACCCCTCGGCCCAAGAAAATTTGATCTTCAGCATCAAATTGAATAACAGCTTCATGCCCTTTCATCAGCTATTCCTGCTCTAAGTAAAAAAATCACGCACAGCCTGCTGAACCTGATAGGGTTTTCACTCATTACCTGGATGAGGAGAGTGAATATTTAAGGACATCTGATTAAGTTCAAAACGGCCCCGAGAATCAGTTTCACTAATGACACTACCTCTCAAATCGTTGATCAGGGGGGAAACAACCAGGGGCCAGCTTGATATCCACTTCACGGCTCTTTTACGAATGAGGATGTATCCTGCCCTTAGATGAGGCCGTTTGCTGGGGAAAATGACGAATGGGGAAGCAACATCACCATGAACCCTTTTAATCCAGGCTATTACACCGAGCAAGAATTGAGGGGCTTTGGCTTCAACTCAATTGGGCAGAACGTCAGGATAGCGAAAAACTGCACCATCATCGGCCTTGAAAATATCACCATTGGAGACAATGTCCGCATTGACGCATTTTGCTCCATCATTGCCGACAAACAGGGGTGGGTGACCCTGGGGTCATTTATTCATATTGGCGGCTATTGTTTGTTGTCTGCAGGCGACGGCATCCGCATGGATGATTTTAGTGGCCTGTCCCAAGGGGTCCATATCTACAGCAGAACCGATGACTATACGGGCAAATTCTTAACCAATCCCACTGTGCCTGAGCAATATACGGGCATCACGGGTGGAACCGTCACACTGGGTAGACATGCCATCATTGGCTCTACCTCCGTCATTCTGCCCAAACTCACGATTGGTGATGGATCCTCGGTGGGGGCACTATCTTTAGTCACCAAAAGCCTGGACCCTTGGGGAGTGTACTTTGGCAGTCCAGCCAAAAAATTAAAAAATCGTTCTAAACGGCTGTTGACTCTAGAAGCAGAGTTAATGGCTGATCTAACACGGCCCGCCGACAATTTACCGCTCCCGCTGCCCACCATTCGGTAAAACGTGCAAGTCGAGGAACTCAAGCACGGCTTGGTTAAAGCGTTCAGCTTCCACTAAAAATGGCCAATGATTCCCAGGCAGACGCTTAACTTGAAGCTGCTGTAGATAAGTCTTGTAGGTCTTTAAGTTGCTGGCTCGACGATTAATCCCCTGTTCGGGTTGAATAAATAGGGTGGGAATATCGATCGGTGTGGTTAAACCAGATACGGCAACAGATTCCTGAAAGATTTCATTGCGGGCAGGCACCGTAAACTTGCTCCTCCAAGTACCATCCGCTTTTTCTTCAATTCCCTCAGCAAAGACTTGTTGTTGAAGGGGGCTCCAGCCTTGAAACTGATTGAGTTCTCGCGCCTTGGCTTCAGCTGCTGCATAGCTGGGGAAAGGTCCCATACCCTGTAAAAAGGGCAACACTTTGTACAGCAATGGAAACGTAAAGTTCACAAAGCCCGGCATCTTGTTGAGATAAAATGGGTCTACCAAGACCATACTCCGTAGGCGTTGGGGAGCATTGGTGGCCCAAATCAGTAACAGTTTGGCCGTCCAAGAATGGGCAATCCCATGCACCTGGGACCAGCCCAAATGATCTAAGAGAGCTTCCAGGTCACCGATTAACTCGGTAAACGTATATCCCTGAGCCGGTTTGTCACTTTCACCATGTCCACGCATGTCTAGAGCCACCAGATGATAGCGCTCTCCCAATGCGATCGCCAGGTCGGACCAGACTCGGGCATGATCACCTAACCCATGCAAGAGCAGCACAGGCTCGGGTCCCGTAAACCATTCCAGATAGGACAGTTGAATATGAGGTAAGGATAGGGTTTTACGAGTGGGCTCCATAAACTCAATCATCCCTAAAAATGGGGAGCTTTGTCCATGCGTCGATCCGTGACTGCGAACCCCCTACGCTACACTAAAAGTCGTAAGCTGCTTGGAAAGTTCAGGAGCAAATGGCTGACTCTGCAAGGATCATGCGCCATAGCCAATTACTCAATCGATTGGTGATTGATCGCGACACGACAGAAGAATTAGGGCGGATCGATGTGGTCTGGATGCATCCCCCTGCCCATCGCGTCATGGGATTTGTCTGCAAACCTGGCTTTATGACTAAACAGCGTTATGCCTTTAATCTCAAGCAGCTCTATCGGATTGGGCCAGAGAGTATTTTGGTCTCTTCGGGGGCTGCAGAAACCAACTTCAAGGAGGTAGGACTTCTGGAAACCCTGATTGGTCTAGAGCTGTGGACCGATGCAGGTGAGCGGTTAGGCCGTATTATTGATTGCCTCTTTGATCGGCAAACGGGAAATATTACGCAATATCTGTTCAAGTCTGCGGGATGGCGAGGCTTCACCAGCGGTGTATATCAACTACCCCCTCAGTCAGTCATGAGCTTTGGCCGCAAAAAAGTGCTGGTCACGGCCAAGGTGAGTAAAAACCTGAAAGTGTTCCAAGAGGGACTAGAGGATCGACTGGTACAGGTTAGCGATCGCATCAAGTCTGGCTATACCCAAGAGCTCGATTCCCTCACGTCTCGCGCCCAAAAGCTCACTCAACAGGCCGAAGAACGATTGCAAAAGCTGGCGCAACAGGCCAATGAACAGGTAGAAGCCTTCGGACAGGAGCCTGATCAGGAGACAGAAGACCTCGGCCATCAAGTTCAGGAAAAGTCGCAAAAGCTGATGCAGAAGGCCAAACAGCGGGGGCGAGCACTATGGGAGCGAGTTGAAGATAGTGCGTTTAATCTAACGGAGGAACTTGCCAGCCCCACTGAATCGAGTCCTTCACCTCGCCCCAATGTAGAGGCCATTACCCAGGAAGAGGTAATTCAAAATATCCCCATTGAGGATTTAGAGGATGACGAACCTTGGATCTGACCCCAGCACTCTGTTGGTGCGAGTACCTGAACCCGAGTTAATGGATGATGACGAGCAGGCCCGTGCCTACGCAGAAGCAGACTTTGCAGAACCCCACAATCATTTTGTTCAGCTTCTAAAAGAGACCTTTCCTCAATTGCCTAGTACGGGAACAGCGCTAGATTTAGGCTGTGGCCCTGGGGATATTACCCTACGTTTTGCTCGCGCTTTTCCAGCCTGGTCAGTGGAAGGATGGGATGCTTCGGAGGCCATGCTTCACTATGGCTATCAGGCAGTGGCAGCAGCAGGACTTCAAGATCGGATTACCCTAAAAAAAGTATATGTGCCGCAAAGTGATACGGCATCTTTTCCTCTGATTTTTTCTAATAGTTTGCTGCACCATTTGGCTGATCCGATGGCCCTCTGGACGGAGGTTAAACAACAATCGGGGCCGGAAACTGCAGTCTTTATTATGGATTTGATGCGGCCTGCAAAGAGAAAGACAGCAAGTCATTTCGTCGATCTGTATGCTCAAGGAGAACCAGAAGTGCTGCGACGAGATTTCTTTAATTCGCTGTTGGCAGCTTATCGGGTGAATGAGGTGAAAGATCAACTGGTGAAAGCTGGGTTAGGGGAATTACAGGTACGAGAAGTGAGCGATCGCCATCTGATCGTCTGGGGCCAAATTTCAACGTGACCTTGATTTATTGGAATTGCGGCCTGAGGGTGTCAGGCTTGGTAGTTAGAGTCTCTGTCGAGATAGGCTGCTTGGGGGAGTGATTGAGGGAGTCTGAGGGTGCGATGTTGCCAAAACTTTTCCCAAATCCTGCAGTTGCGAGCTGTATCGTGGTAATGAGCGAGTCTCAAGGTCGAGTCTTGTCATAAGCTTGTTGATTTCGATCCTAAATCGATTATGCGTAACCCCTTTCTCGCCAAGGTAATACGGGCTTGTGCCCTGGCAATTGTAGTGTTTGTGGGTGCGATCGCACTGACCCATACTGCCACCACTAGTCCTCAAGCAAACTCTCCGCAGACCCTGTACACACTGCGAAACCAGCCTGCCAATCTAGAACAGACTTGGATTATCAGTGCCTCTGAAGCTAAGACTCTGATTGACCAAGGAGCTACCCTGCTGGATGCCCGAGGTAACCAGTGGTTGGGTTTCAGGCGGTTACCTGGTAGTGTATCAGTGCGGTGGCAAGATTTTTCTCCTCAAAACAAAATACAGAAAGGGAACCTTCTTGATAGCAATGCTGCCTTAACCCAAAAACTCAGAAAACTAGGTATCTCAGAGGACCGACCTGTGGTTGTCTTTGCCAATCCGCCCCATGGTTGGGGAGAGGAAGGACGCATCGTGTGGATGTTGCGATCGCTGGGGCATCAGCAAGCGGTGATGGTCGACGGTGGATATTCGGCTTTAGCGCCATTGAGCCTTACCGTCCCTGTCACATCAAAAAGTGGGGATTTTGAGGTTCAAAGAAATTCCACCTGGCAGATTCAGAAAACAGAGTTAAAAGCGGCCCTTGATCAACCTAATTTGGTGCTGATCGATACTCGTACCCCCAAAGAATATGCTGGAGCAACTCCTTATGGGGAGAAACGACGGGGACATGTGCCGGGGGCAATCTCACTGCATTTTAGTGACCTGTTAACACCACAGGGAAGGCTTTTACCGCGAGATCAGATTGTGACAAAACTGTCAGAGTTGGGTGTTACCCAAGAGACTTCAGTTGTGGCTTACTGCACAGGGGGGATTCGCTCGGGATGGCTGACGGTTGTCCTTGCTGACTTAGGGTTTCAGGTGAAAAATTATGCTGGATCGATGTGGGAATGGTCGGCGGGGTCACCTCAAGAGTTCCCGCTTACAGTCCAGTCCTCAACATCTAAGGCTGCTGGAGATATGCCACAGTAAAGACAACCCTGCTTACTAAGTACAGCCCAGCTATTAGGCTTGACCTTATACCTACTAATTTGCACCTAATTTTTATACCTAAACTGATATACCAGTAGAAGGGCTATCTGACCTTGGTTAGCAAAATCCAATTCTTGATTCAATGTCCTTATTGCCTGAGCGTCCTATTTATCTGGACTGCCAAGCTACCACCCCAGTAGATCCAAGGGTAGTGGAGGCGATGCTGCCTTATTTTACGGACTGTCCCGGAAATCCTTCCAGCAGCAATCATCTCTACGGTTGGGAAGCAAAGGCAGCAGTTGACCTAGCGCGGGAGACGGCTGCTCAGGCCATTGGTGCGGAACCCAAGGAAATTGTCTTTACCAGTGGTGCAACAGAGGCCAATAATTTAGCAATTAAGGGGGTGGCAGAAGCCTATCTCAGTAAGGGGCGGCATCTGATTACGATGCAGACAGAGCATAATGCTGTGTTAGAACCCTGTAAATATCTGGAAAAGCTGGGATTTGAGGTGACGTATCTGCCCCCCGAACCGGATGGGCTATTGGATATAGAGTGTCTGGAACAGGCGATTCGGGCCGATACGATTTTGGTGTCGGTGATGGCAGCCAATAACGAAATTGGGGTATTGCAGCCACTCGCTGAGATTGGTCAGGTGTGTCGTCAGCGCCAGATTCTGTTTCATACGGATGCGGCGCAGGCGATTGGCAAAATTCCCTTGGATGTGGAGACGATGCAGATTGATTTGCTGTCGATCACGGGGCATAAACTCTATGGCCCGAAAGGGATTGGGGCGTTGTATATTCGCAGTCGCAATCCCCATGTGCAGGTTGCTGCTCAGTTACAGGGGGGTGGACAAGAGCGGAACGTGCGATCGGGTACGTTACCGACGCCTCAAATTGTCGGTTTAGGGAAAGCAATTGAGTTAGGGCTAGCGGAGCAAGCGACAGAGGCGAAGCGGCTAACGGCGCTGAGAACTCATCTTTGGCAGAAGTTGCAGGTGCTAGATGGAATTCACTTGAATGGTCATCCTCAACTGCGATTGCCGGGTTGTTTGTCGGTGAGTTTTGCAGGGGTAGATGGGGCAGCGTTGTTATTGGGATTGCAGCCCTATGTGGCGTTGTCTTCAGGGTCTGCTTGTGCCTCTAGTAAGCCTACACCTTCGCATGTATTGACAGCTCTAGGGCTGTCTTCTCAACTGTCCAAATCAACCCTGAGATTTGGGTTAGGTCGGTTCACCACTCCAGAAGATATCGAGCAGGCCGCTCACCATGTGATCAACGTTATCCAACAATGTAGGCATCAATCATCACTAAATTGCTCATAATACCAATGCTGAGCTATTGTCCATAGCATTTCCGACTTTCAAGAATAGGCAATAGCGATTAACGCTTATGGCAATCGATGCGATATCAGTCGCTTTCTCTGGTAAGGTACGGACTAATCCGGTAGCGTTTGGCTGCCTTTACTGGTCTGACCATGTTTGTGGGTCTTAGGATAACCACATAGGGGATATTGCATCAGGGGATAAGGCAATTCAACTCCCTATAGGTTTAGCAAACCCACACTTTATTGACTCACGACCCAATGACAAAACCAAATTTTCAAAAATATTGACGAGAGCTAAAAATACACAATCTTATAAGGAATAATCCTAATTGAAATTTACTGCCTGACAAGGAATAAATATCTAAATCTGCCTTCAACTCGATTCAGAATGTAATATTCACAATAGCTTCAGTATTTATACTGATTTTCCTCTCAAATATATTGATTATGCTAGATGCAACTATATGACCTTGCTAAAAAATTAATACTAAATTTATTGCTGCCATTCTCATTTAGAAAATATACGGGGAGACTTGGCCATGACAGCTGATGATATAGTCGACTACTATTTGCAGAACGCTCAGTCTACCTCAGCGACACCTCAGTCATCTTCTATTTGCACAGGAACCATTGAGTCTTGGATTTGTGTCGATGCGGGGAAAAAGGTTGTCATTCATGGGCAAATCCACAATCACCCCAAACATGCAGGAGGAAAGAAGTTAAAGACTTCGCCTATTAAAAACTACCTCGCCAAAGACGGTCGGGTATATGTGACGACCAAAAACTCTATGTACGAACTAGGTATGCCCCATCCAGACTTCACTGGGGATGTAGAGCTGTTGATCGGCAACATGGAGACTCAGCAATGGGAGAAACTCACTTACTGGGAAGAGTGAATCTAGTTTTTTGCATGCGAATTCTAGGCAAGATAGTCCTATGTAAAGCTAGGATATGAATCAATAACCTCCGGTTTTACCAGAGGTTATTGATTATTTGAACAATGATTGCTCAGATCTCGACACTAGCAATGCCATATCGTCATTTTTGCCTGTGCTTGAAAATCTGGCATTTCAACTGGGAGCTCTAATTCATTAAGAGGTTGACCCAACTCATAGAGTGAATTTCTAGTTTTAACATAAACATGGCCTGCTCCTCCGAAGTATCGCTGAATAGTGGAGGTCATCATCTCGACGCCAAGGGGATGTTGGGGATGACCGAATAGTTGTCCTTTGATAACTGCGCTGTCCCCTTTTTCTACGCCAATCCAAGACTCAATAATAGGGATATTTTGAGAGCATTCTTTGAGAGTTTGGCTAGGGTTGGAGGCATTCTCAAGGAAAAAACCAGTGATATCTTCAACTGTCAACATGGAGATTTTAATTAGTCAGAAAGCACACGTTAGAAGGTAAAAAGCAAGCTGTGAAGGCTTTTGCTTTATAGATATAGTTTAATAAATACTTGAGCATATTCAATCAGTACTATCTCTGATCTTCACTGTATTCCAAAGTTTTTAATTAAGGGCTAATTCGCATTTGTGCTGACTATGTAGCTATGATTGGGGTCAATATAGTTTGAGCAATCTTCCTCGTGAGTCTTGTTATCTCTGCCAAGGTGCGATCGCAATACACACCATAGTGCTCTCGCTGATTCCGAACCCGCTCAAGAATAATGAAAAATTGGGCGGCATCGGCGGAAAATGCTTAGGGGTTGTCGAACTAATGCATTCAAACAGGGAAGCGCTCATGGTTGTATTGGCTAGCACCACAGGCTTCAGACCTTGAACGCACTGTATTTGTCCCCGCTATCCATCCTCCAACCATCGATGGGTTCGCTCAAACTTTAAAACAGCTCATGGTAGATGTTTCTTCAGGAAATGCAGTGCCGCAGTAGAGGCAATGAGGCTTCTTGCTTTGCTGAACCCGTCCACATTTGGCACAGTTTTGAGCTGAATTCTGTTGTTCTATGTTCTGTAATGCTTCTAGTAGGTCTTGATCTGATAGTCCTGAGGTGGTCTGTAATAACTGCCACATGGCTTGACAGACTAAAGACAGTTTTTGGACGGATTGACGCAGCTCTTCAATCGATTCTTGACTTTCTTGAACATTGCGAGCGGTACGTTTGTTCTCTGCCTGAGCCTTAGAAATGCGGTGATTTTGGCGGATGTCATAAAGGCTCATTTTGCTTCCTTTGCAAGCGGAGATAGTGTGACATAGTGTCTTCCAAACAAGAAGATTGCTATTGATAATGTTCCCAAATCTTCGTCCGTTACTACACAGGCTTATATTAGTGAAAAATCAGATTTTTGACTGATTTTTTAAAAATTAAGATGTTTTTATTTTATACATAAATAATTTCTGTGTTACTTTGCACCTAAATTTGGGAATTCTTGGTGATACCAATTTGTGCCTAGGGGTGTTATTTAGATAGGCTGAGCCTATGTTTATTTCACCCCCCTATGAGTCGAGTCAGTAGAGTGAAACCCCATCTCA
>JANQPU010000331.1 GCA_028285315.1 Acaryochloris sp. IP29b_bin.176 | reverse complement strand
AATCATCCAGCGACACACCATCTTTTTCTATAATGAGTGTCTGATCATCTGTTTGGGTATTCATCGTGGCTGTTACTCCCTTATCATCTGCTGACCAATCCTCTGGTGCACAACAATATCCTGATGCCTTGGGTCGCTTTGGTCCCTATGGGGGAAAGTACGTGCCAGAAACCCTGATGCCCGCCCTGGCAGAACTAGAGTCGGCCCTGGCCCAATACCGGAACGATCCAGACTTTCAAACCGAACTCAGCCAACTGCTCAAAGACTATGTGGGTCGGCCTAGCCCGCTTTATTTTGCGGAGCGGTTGACCGCCCACTATGCCCGTCCCGACGGCAGCGGTCCTCAGATCTATTTAAAGCGGGAAGATCTCAACCACACGGGAGCCCATAAAATCAACAATGCCTTAGCCCAGGTGTTGCTAGCTAAGCGGATGGGCAAGCAGCGGATTATTGCTGAAACGGGAGCCGGACAGCATGGAGTGGCAACCGCAACCGTCTGTGCCCGCTTTGGGTTTGACTGCGTGATTTATATGGGGGTCCAGGATATGGAGCGCCAAGCCCTCAATGTGTTTCGGATGCGACTGTTGGGCGCAGAAGTTCATCCTGTGGAAGCAGGCACAGGTACCCTCAAGGATGCCACGTCTGAGGCAATTCGGGATTGGGTCACGAATGTGGAAACGACGCACTATATTTTGGGCTCTGTCGCTGGTCCCCACCCCTACCCAATGATGGTGCGGGATTTTCATGGGGTGATTGGCCAAGAAACCCGCCAGCAATGTCAGGAGAAATGGAATGGCTTACCTGATATTTTGATGGCCTGCGTCGGGGGTGGCTCTAATGCCATGGGCTTGTTTTATGAATTTGTGCCGGATACGCAGATCCGCATGATTGGGGTGGAAGCAGCCGGGGCAGGGATCAATACCGATAAACATGCAGCAACCCTCACCCAAGGTGAAGCTGGAGTGTTGCATGGGGCCATGAGCTATTTGCTCCAAGATGAGGATGGTCAGGTGTTAGAGGCCCATTCCATTAGTGCTGGGTTAGACTATCCTGGCGTTGGCCCTGAACATAGTTTTCTTAAGGATAGTGGCCGCTGTGAATATTACAGCGTCACGGACACAGAGGCCGTTGCTGCTTTTCAGCGGTTAACGGAACTGGAAGGAATTATTCCGGCCTTGGAAACGAGTCATGCGATCGCATATCTAGAAACCCTCTGTCCTCAGTTAGAAGGCAGTCCCCGGATTGTTATTTGTTGTTCTGGCCGAGGCGATAAAGATGTGCAAACCGTCGCTAAGTTTTTAGAAGAGCAAGCAACCTAGCTTTCTCACTTTTGGGAGAATAGCGACATTTCAACAGTAAAAGTTAATAAAGAGTTAATATTAGGTTGCTGTTTGTTTAAGGCTTTAACCCCATGCCCTTTGCCGTTTTGGGAATGGTGAGTTTTCTGTCTTGGTTTGTCAGTATGGTTGCTGGCGGCGGGAGCCCCTTAGTGCTGATTCCCCTCGTCAGTGTGATGTATGGTGCTCAGGCTGTGGCTCCCGTGATTACAACGGGGATGCTGTTGGGAAATGTGCAGCGACTGTTTTACTTTTGGCAAGACATCGATTGGGAAGTCACCCTGTGGCAGTTGCCTGGTGTAATTGTCGGATCTATTCTCGGTGCTTTTGCTCTCAGTTACATCAATCTAGAAGGGTTACAGCTCGTCATTGGCATCTCTTTATTGCTAATGGTGGCGAACTATTGGTTTGGGAGTCAGGAACAAAACTTTACGCTCAATGCCTGGCAATTTTTACCCTTGGGATTTGGAAATTCCTTTGCATCGGGCTTAATTGGTAGCACAGGACCGATCATGAACCCGGCCTATCTCAATTACGGGCTCTTGAAAGAAGCAATGGTTGCCACCAAAGCTGCCAACATTATCTTGGCCCACATGATCAAATTATGGGCCTATGCCTCTTTAGGCAGCCTAAACAGAGAATACGTGATCTATGGCGTAGTGATTGGTGTTGCGGCATTCCCTGCCAATTGGCTAGGACAGTGGGTGCTCAGTCGGATGAGTAATGATCTCTTCAAGCAAGTTACGTTTATCTTTATTGGGGTAAGCGGAGCGATGATGCTATGGGAACAACGCCAGTTTTTGATGGTTTGGTAAATTCAGCAACAAATTAAATCACACCCTGATCAAAATCTGAAAGACGGCCCCTACCCCAACAAAGACCATCTTTCTAAATCAAACTCGTACAAAATCAGGTTCTATCCCAACCAGCGAGCGGCATCCTTGGCATGGTAGGTGAGAATCATATCGGCCCCAGAGCGTTTGAAGCTCGTCAGGGTTTCCATCACCACTTTTTCTTCATCGACCCAACCATTTAGGGCCGCAGCTTTCACCATCGAATATTCACCGGAGACGTTGTAAGCCGCTACGGGTAAGTGAGACGCTTGCTTTACCTGCCAGATAATGTCCATATAGGCCAAAGCAGGCTTTACCATCAGCATATCTGCCCCTTCAGCAATATCCAGTTCAATTTCTTTGATAGCTTCGCGGGAATTGGCGGGGTCCATCTGATACGTTCTGCGATCGCCAAATTGAGGCGCCGATTCGGCAGCATCACGAAACGGCCCATAGTAGGCGGAAGAGTACTTGGCAGCGTAGGACAGAATGGGAATGTCTTCAAAGCCCCCTTCATCGAGTCCAGCGCGAATGGCCTGCACAAACCCATCCATCATGCCCGATGGGGCAATGATATCGGCTCCCGCTTTTGCTTGAGACACGGCTGTTTTCTTCAGCAGTTCCAAGGTTGGGTCGTTGAGGACGCGACCTGTTAAATCCCCCGTTTCTAAATAGCCACAATGGCCATGCTGCGTGTATTCACACAGGCAAGTATCTACGATCACAATCAGATCCGGCACCGCTTCTTTTACGGCTGTAGAAGCTTTCTGGACAATGCCATGATCATGCCAAGCCCCAGTGGCATCGGTATCTTTCTCAGTAGGGATGCCAAACAAGATGACTGCTGGAATGCCTAAGCCGTATACTTCTTTGGCTTCTTCCACCACTTTATCGATGGAAAGCTGGTAGACCCCAGGCATGGATGAGACTTCTTGGGCTACCCCTTCACCCGGCACTGCAAACAGTGGGTAAATCAGATCATTGGTAGTAACAACAGTTTCTTGCACCATGCGGCGCAATTGGGGATGACTGCGAAGACGGCGCGGGCGATGGGTGGGAAACATAACCAGTAGGACTCTGCAATGAACGATAGGAGGGGGCTTGTGTCGCCTTAACCCAAATCTTATTACAGTTCCTAACGTCCAATGAAGATATGTTCATTATCTTCACGGTCTGCAACCAAGTTTGGTGTTCAATTTATGATGTCAAGGTCAATTCAACCGTTGTGAAGTGACGCTAAAATAGTTGTACGAGGGGTAATACCTTCGCACAACTTTGAGCAATAACTACCCTAATAAAACCTTAGGCTGCTGATACAGCCTAAGGTTGGAAAAGGTTGTTAGCTATTGCACGTGATGGTTCTGTCGAACCTGTGTGTTTGGCTGATCTGGCTGTAAGGTCGGTTGCAAAAACTGATCTACAGATACCTTAATACCCCATAGACTTAATGCAGCTGCAATGAGTATAGGGGCTAAAATTTTTAGACCTGCCTCGCTAACGCTTACCTCTAGTGCTTTTTGGGAGTGTTCGTGAGGTTTTTTCTTGCCCATTAAAAATCACCTCCTTGGTGGGTAAAGTTATCCCCTA
>JANQPU010000322.1 GCA_028285315.1 Acaryochloris sp. IP29b_bin.176 | reverse complement strand
GTTGTTGGCGAGGGCCAGTCATGGTCAGCGATTGTTGAAGATGCGGGGCAAGGCGGATATTGCCTATTGTGCCCAGTTGGATGTGCTGGATACGTTACCAATTCAAGGTGGATTGGGAACGTTTGTGCAGCGTAAGCCTGGGTTGATTGAGAAGACGTGTGAGTTTTTGGGCCGGTTGGTGGGTCGCAAGCCTGTCAATGTACCAGTGGTAGCTACACCAGAGGGAGAGGCTCCTACACCTGAGCAGCAGGACGAAGAGAAGAAGCCTGCACCGAAGGCGAAGAAGGCTACACCGAAGGTGGAGGAGAAGCCAAAAGCAGAGGTGAAAGCGAAGGATAAGGAGAAGCCTGCTCCGAGGGCAGAGGTAAAGCCGAACGCGAAGGGGCCTGCAGCTATATCTAAACCTGAGGCAAAGTCCAAAATGGAGGCGAAGCCCAAGGCTGAGGCAAAGTCCAAGGCGAAGCCTACAAAATCTAAGGTGGCCGACTCCAAGGTAAAGACAGCGTCTAAAGGAGAAGCTACATCAGCACCAACGACACCGAAGGTGGATGCGAAGGAGGCAGATGCAACGTCTACGCCTGTGGCAGAGGTGGAACCAAAGGATAGTGAGGATAAGCCGAAGGAACAGGCTTTGCCAGCGCCAAAAACAGATGCGCCGGTTAGTGTGGCAAGTGGAGTATCTTCTGAGCCTAAGGTAGAGAAGCCTGAGAAGGAGACACCCAAATCTGTAGCGGAACAGCCAGCATCAACAGACTCTAAGTCTGACGCAATGGAGATAGCCGAGAAGGGAGAGGCGCTGCTCAATGATGTCAAAGGACTATGGGCCAAAATGACCCAGCCCAAGCCTGGATATCAGCGTGTTCCAACCAAAAAGGATCAATAAATTACCAGTCGTTTTATGGCTTACTAGGTCAACCCTGTCGTAGCCAAGACTTTGTCTAATGCGTGATTGATAATCTCTGGGCCTGCGTCTGGATGGCAACCTTGTTCCGTCAATAATCGCTTCCAAGCGCGGCTACCAGGTTGACCTGAGAATAGCTGCAGCATATGACGGGTAATCGAGTGAGGTTTCAGCAGACCTTTGGCTTTCCACTTTTCAAGATAGTCCATCATTGCTTTTGCAACTTGAAGTCTGGAAGGGGTGCTAATGTCCTCATGGTAAAAGTCGCGATCAACTGTAGCGAATAGGTAGGGATTATCATAGGCAGCCCGACCAATCATGACTGCATCTACTTTGTGTAATTGATGATCCACCTGAAATAACTGAGTAAACCCACCGTTGATTTCAATCCAAAGATGGGACAGTTCTTGTTTTAATCGATAAACATCTTCGTAGCGCAAGGGTGGAATATCGCGGTTCTCCTTGGGGCTTAAACCTTGCAACCAGGCTTTGCGGGCATGAACGCTGAAAATTTGGCAGCCTGCAGCAGCAACCGTCTGGACAAAGTGGACCATATCTTCATAGCGATCGCACTCATCAATCCCAATCCGATGCTTTACAGATACGGGCAAGTGCGTTGCCTGCATCATCGCTTCCACACAGGCGGCAACCCGCTCTGGCTGGGCCATCAAACATGCTCCAAAATGCCCCTCTTGAACGCGACTACTGGGACAACCTACATTTAGATTGATTTCGTCATAGCCCCAGTCCGTAGCAATACGAGCACATTCCGCTAGATCCTGGGGATTATCTCCTCCTACCTGCAATACTAAGGGTTTTTCTATAGGGGAGAAGTCAAGAAGATGGTTGCGATCGCCATTCAAGATGGCTGCACTAGTCACCATTTCCGTATATAGCAAGGTCCGTTTGGTGATTTGTCGCATAAAGTAGCGAAAATGTCGATCGGTGCGGTCCATCATTGGAGCCACACTCACGGAATATTGACGTTCAGACGGTGACAAGAAAGTCATATTGATCGTTTATTGGGCTTTGTCTGCAGCCATACCTTCGAATATTTGCACCGTTCCATCAGGTTTCAAGACAAGACGAATGTGAGGGGTTTGGGACGGCTGTAATGGTGCAATAAAAGGTTGATTCAACGCAGGCAAGGGAATTTGTTCTAAATACTGAGTTGCTACCTTATCTAACGGTTTAACCTGCTTGAGAGAGCCATTGGCATTCAAGGTGAGTTGGTATTGCAAAGGTTGGGGCAGTCCTGCGGGCACCTGCCAACGCTGGCTAAGATATTGGCGAAGATTTTGGACATGAGCCGACTGGGGGGCGACATACGCAGCATCGGTATTGCTGGGAGCTTTTCGACCGAATTGATGGAGTGAGCGATGAGGTCCCTGATGGCTATGGAGACGGTCAGCTTCTTGTAAGCTTGATTCTGCACTGGTATCTGCAGTGGTTTCTGGTGCTGGTTCCGCTGCAGGTCTTGAGAGTGGTGCAGCCGCTGGAGAAGGACTCGAAGCCTGAGGTCGAAGAGACTGCGAATCAGCAGGGGGAGGAGCAACAGCGACTGGCTGACGTAACCGTTTACTGGTGCTCTGATCTGCCAAGATTTCTTTTTCCTGAGGGGGAGTTTGAGGTTGGTTTTGTAACTGCTGGTTCTTTGCTGGTGCCTGTGGTTTGTCTGGAGGCTGGGGTTGGGAAGGGACAGACGGGGCACGTGTGTCTTGCCGAGGTGCAGTCGCTACGATGGAGGAAGGCGGTTGCTGCTCAGCTGAATGCTCAAGATCACTACGACCTGCACGAGGAGAGGGAGTAGCCCTTGGTGAGGGCGCGATAGATGGTTGCGCAGTGACGGGCGGGGGCTGGGATTTTGCATTTCCTTTGGGCGCAACAGCAATTCCTTCAGCTTCAGCTATAGGGGTTGTAGGGGCGTTGGCATCGTTTTGGTCTGAGGAGGTAACCCAATCGCTTTTGGAGGCTGGATTCTGTTGGGTGAGTTGTAGCGTGGCTGTGGAAACTCCCAACATCAAAACGATGATTGCTGCGCTACTGGCCCACACAGGTATGGCAGGTCGTTGGCTCGGTTTAGAGAGCGGTAGTACCGCTAACTCAGCCGCACAATCATCCAAAGCGGATACTAAATCAAAGAGTTGGGTGGCCTTCAACGAAATAGTCGGGTGTTTGGCATTCGTGGATAGCGGCCCCAGTACAAGATCGTGGGTGACCAAACTGCGAGGGCGCAAATAAAGTTGCTTGGCAAAAGCATCCTCTGAAGGCTCAGATGTTTCCTCAGGGAAGACGGTTATTGTAGTAGAGGACGTTGCTGGGTTGGCTACCAGAGATTGTCCCAACCGATTTTGGACATAGTGGGTCACTGTCTCAGAGAGTTGTTGCAGCTGTTCGTGATTCCCTCTAATTTCTAAAGGCTCGTGATTGTGCCCAGATAGCTCTCGAAAACTGAGTAAGAAATTGACGGATTTAAGGATAGGGCGTCCTGCCCACCGAGATAACGGTGAGGTTTGAGCAGTAATCTCTAAACTGCAACTGTGAGGGTGGTATTGCCGAGAGATAGAAGGCATTGCTGTGCGTTAAGACGGGTTGGCCAACCTGGATGAATCGAGAGAAAGCACTGGGAAAATTGACTTATCCTTCCCCATGATTTGCGCGATCGAGAAGGGCCATCCACAACCGCCGTGGGCCTTGGTTGTTGCTATAGAATAACAAATCTATCAATAACTTTAGGGCCAAATCTGTTAGGGCATCCATGGATAAGGTATCTTCTGTCATTCGGTCTTGATAGGTGTTGGTGAAGTTATCCAGGTAATCGCCCAGCAAGGCCACTTGGTGAAACGGGCGTTGGGTTTCTGCAACGGACTCTAACAATTCCACTGCTTCCCGAATCAAGGTTTGATGTTGCTGGGCCAAGTGGCAACTGATCATCACTAAGGATCGCGCTTCTTCAATATCTAGTTTTTTACGTCCGCCTGTTCCTCGTCGAAGCGGATTAGATTGTCGGAGTCGCCATAGGGAAACGCGATCGCTGACAACGTTTTGCAGATTAAGCTCGGCAGCAGCCTGCAGCACTGCCTCAGAACCGATACCCACTAACGCTTCTAGGGCTAGTAGTACTAGGTCTAACTGGGCTTTGATATTGTCAAGCTGAGAACGATCCGGTTGAACTGAGTCTTCTGTGAGGGGGAAGGATACAACCTTGTCCTGATCCGGTGCTGGGTTGTGAAGGGAAATGTCCATGTCTGACACAGAGCCTAAACCAGCTTAGGCAGGAGAGATGAGTCCTGTTTCTTGGAGAAATCGTTGAGCCACTGTTCGAGGTTCTTGGCGGTTGCCACTGACTTCATAGTTCAGACGACGCATGGTATCGTCTGTCAATTTTGGGGCTAAGGCATTCAGGGTACCTTTGACTTTAGTATATGCCTCTAATACTGGTTGTCGAACAACGGGAGCCACCTGATAGGGAGGAAATAAACCCCGATCATCCTCTAAAACCACTAAATTCAGGGCGTTAATTTCCCCATCTGTACCAAAACCAACGGCTACTTCTGCCTGACCAGATTTCAACGCCTGATAGCGCAAACCTGGATCTGTAGCGATATAGTCTTTGAGCTTGAAGTCTCCATATACGGATTTTAGTCCTGGCAAACCATCTTCGCGGGCTTCAAATTCTGGCGGACCAATCATCCGTAATTTGTTGGCTTGCTTAGCAACATCAGAAATTGTTTGCAGTTGGTACTTCTGGGCGGTTGCAGTTGTAACGACCAAAGCCTGAGTATTATTCATGGGTGCCGGATTAAGCCACACCAAGTTATATTTTTGCTCATAGTCTTTAGCAACGGTGTCAAAAACCTGTTGCGGGTTACTGTTGCTGGGCTGCTTTAAGATTGTCAATAACGCCGTGCCCGTATACTCTGGGTAGAGGTCGATATCCCCCTTGAGCAGACCTGCTTGAGCAATCGGGGTACCCCCTAAGTTGAACTTTCGTTCTACAGGTAAGTCTTGGGCTTCTAGCAGTTGAGCATATAGCTCACCCAAAATGAACTGTTCTGTAAAGTCTTTAGACCCTACCCGAATAACATTATCGGTGGCTTGGTCACCGCTACCGACTTGACAAGCTACGATCGTGAAACTAGTGAGGAGTGCGATCGCAACCAAAGATACAAACCGCCCCCAAGGTGTATGAGAAAATTTGACCAACTGAGAGATTACCCTTTACCTTCAACCAACATGTGTTGCTATTATTTCACCTTCCGAGACTGAGACGACATCAAGATGGGATGAGAGTGTGGCCGAAACCATTTGCTGAAGGGACCCGCTAGTTGCGTTTACGGCGGATCAGCTCTTCATCGAGTTGCTCTTTGAGGGTTTTATTTCTGCGTACTTCTTCTGTAATGGCATTAAAGTCTGTCAAGGATAACCCGTTACTGCGGATGATTTCTGCGGACTCGTTGAAAAAGCGATCACAAATATTATTGACAGGTGCGACTAAATCAGATTGCTTACAAATATTTTTGGGTAATGCCCCTCCCATAATTTCTTGTACCTGTTGGTAGGACTGCAATCGCAGAGGTTCCATTTGTAAAATAGCCTCTGCATACTTTCCCAATAGCTTCTCGAATTTGGGTTGAGCCTGGGCTGCCGCCGCTGTTGACCAAGTGATGGTCGAAAAATTGCCTGAGAAACCTGGCATCCAACCACTCAACCAACTACAAGAGGCCAAGAGCAACACCCACCCCAAACGGGTGTTGACGAGAGGTTTGAACATGTATGTTTGCCGTGTAAATGTTGACATGAACCCTAATAATTCCAACAAACTTGGATCAGCGCCGTATAACTATCTTGAATCATTTTTGCTAGGGAAGTTCCAAGTTGGACCTAATTGCAAATTGATCCAGTACCCTACATTTACTCTGCGTCTTCTTCGGGTCAGATCGTCCTAGGATCAGGTCGGATCAGACTGACACAATTGACTCATTTCAACCACTTTTGTGATCAACGTTGAACGGGCATCTTTCCCTTGCTTCAGCGCAACTTCCAACTCCAGCAGACAGGCTAAAGCCTGGCGAAGTTGCTGACAACCCACCGTTTGCACAGCTTGCTTGAGAAAATAGATACGTTTCGGATTGCCCACCTCAGCAGCACGAGCAATGACCCGTTCGTCCTGCTCCCCTGATCCCACCATCAGCTTTACCCATAACCAAGTTCGAAACTGCCGCGTTAAAGTTGCCACAATTTTTAGACAGGGTTCATTCAACTTCAGTAGTTCTGCCACCAGCCCTAGGGCCTGATCCGTTTGCCCTTGGCGGATAGCCTCAGCTAACTGCAAGCTGTTCTGAGTCGTAGAGGAGACCAATTGCTGAACCACCTCTACACCAATTCGTTGATCTGGCAGAGTAGCTGATAGTGAATAGAGCTTTAATTTCTCTAGCTCCCCGTAGAGACGACGGGTATCATTGCCAACTGCATCGACCAGTTGCTCTCCAGCAGCCTGGGTTAATCGCACACCTAGATCATGGGTCACCTGTTTTACCATTTGCAAAATCTGAGCGGTCTTCCAGGGAGGAATGAGGGCAAACTCAGTTATCTGGGCCTGTGTTTGTAATAGCTTGGTGAGTTTGCTGCGACCATCGGGCTTTGTAGTTTGAGTCAATAACAGATGGGAGGTCGGCGGTAAAGCGGGCAATGTCCGTTCAAATTCTGACAGGAGATCAGATGTGGCCCCCACGAGTGGGTTGATGAGCCATACTAAACGTTGCCCCAAACCAAACGGAGGGGTCATGGCTTGATTCAGACCTTGAATGACTTGTGCGGTTCCTTCAGGCCCTGCAGAAATCTCTATTTTGTCAAGGTTGAAGCTTTGCCAGTCCGGGTCTAATATCTCCTGGTAAAGGGCTTGAACCGCTTTTGACAAGCGATAAGTGTCTGCTCCCCAGAATAGATAAACTGGCATCATGCTAACGGTCAACTATCCATAGTATGACGGTTATCGGGGGCTAAAATATCCCCCTTGTCCCTTGTGTTAGAATGCCCCACCACATGACCAAGACCTGCATCCCTGGTGGCGAATGGCGCATATCTAAAGACATCCAATCTGCTTAAGGCTGGCTCATCCCTCGCCATATTTGAAGATGGACTGGCCTGGAATGGCAGTAGAGTAGGGTATTAGTCTTAGATGCCGTTGTGACATGACGCTGATCCTTCATCCGATTTTGCAACAAAGTTTTGCCACCATCGATCGAGAAATTGGCGCCCATCATTTCTCTGAGGAGCAATATGCTATCGTGCGCCGTGTTATCCACAGCACTGCTGATTTTGAGTTTCAGGAGCTGCTGCGTTTTAGTCCAGACGTTATCTCTATCGCAACAGCGGCACTCGCTGCAGGGATGCCAATTGTGACGGATGTAAAGATGGTCACCATCGGTATTCAAACGGTGGTTCAACAAACCTTTAAGAATCCCATAATCACGGCTGTGGATGCCTGTCAATCTCCGCCACCAGGTCAAACTCGCACAGAAACTGGCATGCTTCAGTGTTTGCAAGCCTACCCGAGCGCAATTTATGTGATTGGCAATGCCCCCACAGCCTTATTGGCCCTATGCCAACAACTAAAAACGGCGTTCCCATTACCAACCCTAATTATTGGCGTGCCCGTGGGGTTTATTGGCGTCACTGAGGCAAAATCCGCTTTAGCCCAGTCCGCTATCCCACAGATTCGGACTGAAGGGCGGAAAGGGGGATCGCCTGTCGCAGCAGCCATCACTAATGCACTGTTAACCCTGGCTTGGCAACAAAGGGATGCATGCTGATGGCTCCTATCCACGTGGTTGGCATTGGGCTTTCAGGTCAACAGGGCTTAACGACTAGCCTCCGAACGCTGATTGAGCAAGCCACTGTGTTGGTGGGCAGTGAACGCCATCTCAGCTACTTCCCCTCACACCTAGGTGAGCAAATTGCTCTGACTAACTTTTCCCAGGGGTTACAAGCCATTCAACAGCATTTAGAGCAAGTGCCAGAACCGCGAGTAGTGGTATTAACCTCAGGCGATCCGCTCTTTTTTGGGTTTGGTCGTCTCTTACTACAAACCTTTACAGCTGAGCAACTCTGCTTTCATCCCTACCTCAGCTCAGTTCAAATTGCGTTTAACCGCCTCAAGGTGCCCTGGCAAGATGCTGAGGTGATCAGTGTTCATGGGCGTTCCCTCTCTTCTCTGGTTGCTGCTTGGCAAAAGGAAGCAGGCAAAATTGCGATTCTGACCGATCAAAACAATACGCCTGCTGCGATCGCAAAACTATTTCTCAGTTTAAACTTGCCTGTCGAGTATGAATTTTGGGTTTGTGAAAACCTAGAAGGTGCAGATGAGCGCATTCAAACATTTGAGCCAGAGAACCTGCTAAATTTACAATTCTCGGTGCTGAATGTTGTCATTTTGCTACGCCATGACCCAGAAAAGCAGGATAAATCTAGCCTGGCATCTCTACCAGTCGTTGGACTTCCTGATCAGGCTTTTTATAGCTTCGCAGATCGACCCGGATTAATGACCAAGCGAGAAATTCGGATCCTGGTGTTGGCCGAATTACAGTTACAAAAACATCAAATTATTTGGGATATTGGATCAGGCACTGGCGCAGTTGCGATTGAAATCGCTCGCACTATCCCAAGCTCCCAAGTTTATGCCATTGAAAAAACAGCTTTAGGGGCAAAGCTAATTCACCAAAACCGCCAACATTTCCAAGTGGATAATGTTCATGTTGTTTTGGGCGAAGCACCGACAGCATTAAACAATTTGCCTAATCCCCACCGAATATTTATTGGAGGAAGTGGAGGACATCTTCAGGAGATTTTAAATTATTGCCAAATTCGACTGGCCCCAAAAGGAGTCATTGTATTGAGTCTGGCAACTCTAGAGAACTTTTATATCGCTGGAAATTGGTTTAACCAGCAAGATTGGATAGTAGAACATCTACAGATCCAGCTATCACGTTCTATCCCAGTCGCATCCCTGACCAGGTTTACGCCATTAAACCCAGTTATGCTGATCAGAGCAAACAAAAAACCTAGCTAGAGTTTAGCGAGAGGTTCTGTTTAATTAAGGTGCCAACCAGAAATGCATTAGACTTTGAAGATGCCTTGTGCTGGGGCCAAAGTTTCCAGTCAAGCAGTTGCATGAGCAGCGATAGTAGCCTGTTTTTAGCCCTGATCAACCTTCATCTTCATCTACTTGAATCAGATGGATATGTTTATATCCTAACTTAATTGAAAACTCATCGCCTGGCTTTAACCCCATAGCTTGAGTATAGGTAGAGCCAATCACGATTTGCCCGTTTTTATGAACACTGACCCGATACGTTGGTTCACGTCCACGCCCATCTTTGGAGCCGTCAGGATTAAGATCAATCCCTCTTGCTTCAATAACGGCATTGAGAAATTCGCCGAGGTTAACGCGGGTTTGCTTATTCTTTGTAATCGAATAATATCCACATCGCTTAGCCTTTTCACGACGAGACAAGTGCTGAAGTTCTTTAACTTTTTGCAAGAGCGCTTTGCCAGTCAAAGGCGTCGTTTCGGTATCAGTTGCCATCTACAAAAATATCCTTGCAATCAACGTGTAGAGAAACAGAAGCATTTCTGCTGGGGGTAGATCTTTAAAGCTGGATGATAAATCCCAACAACCAGACCTTATTTAAACTATTGCAATTGTAGCAACAAAGAAAACAAATTGCTTTCTAAATATTATTCTAACGGTTTCTTTTTAATTAGCAACTAATTTTTATCGATAAAAGATAGGTTGATCATGTAGCATCTTCTGGATAGAGAGGAAAGATTTGGCTGCTTCTATTTAGCAGAAGGTTTTGCTAAGCCCAATTTTTAGGCGAGAGAACGTCATAGACTCTCTAAGAAATACTAAATTCCCTTTCACTTGTACAAAGGTAGAGTAATAATATGGAGGCTTCCATAGCGATTATTTACCTGTGATACATTGATTGTAATAATAATATGCCTGCACAGATGTCTTTATACCTTTACTAAAGGTCATCTTTCTTGAGACTCTTCAGAAAACTCGACAAATATAACAGAAAAATTGACGCTCATTCAAAGTTCTTAGGCATGAAATCATGCAAGTTCTGTTCAAGATAACCCGCCAACAGCAACAGAGTGAAGTAAGCGTACAGACCTATAAGTTAGATGTAGACCCTGGTACAACCATTTTGGACTGTTTGAATCTGATCAAATGGCAACAGGATGGGTCACTCGCCTTCCGAAAAAACTGTCGGAACACAATCTGCGGTAGCTGCAGTATGCGGATTAACCATCGGGCAGCCTTGGCCTGCCAACAGAATGTGCAAGCAGAATTAGCGCATTCGCATCATGTTTGGAATGGACCGAATACTGCTCCAGAAAATTCAGGAGACCAAGACCAAGAATCAATTCCTGTGATTGAAATTGCTCCCATGGGCAATATGCCTGTCATTAAAGATTTAGTGGTGCAAATGGACCAGTTTTGGCAAAACTTGGAACAGGTTGAGCCGTATGTCAGTTCTGCCAGTCGCCAGATCCCTGAGCGTGAGTTTCTGCAATCTCCATCTGATCGGAGCAAGCTCGATCAGATGGGTAATTGTATTTTATGTGGTGCTTGTTATTCCGACTGTAATGCTCTCCCGACTAATGCTACTTTTGTCGGTCCCCATGCTTTGGCAAAAGCCAATCGATTACTAATAGATACACGCGATCAAGTAACGGAACATCGACTGGAACAATACAATCAAGAGATGCAAGGGGTTTGGGGTTGTACCCGTTGTTTCAATTGCAATACCGTCTGCCCAATGGGGGTGGCACCTCTCGATCAAATTACTAAAATTAAATCTCAGGTGCTTGCCAATCCCAAACTTCCTGTTAGCCGACCGATGCGCCATCGGCAAGTCTTAGTCGATTTAGTTCAAGCGGGTGGATGGATAGACGAGCGAAAATTTGGGTTGAGAGTGGTGGGAAACAACTTTAAGGATGTTCCTGGCCTATTTAGCCTCATTCCCTTAGCTGGACGGATGCTCAAGAGCAGAAAGCTGCCAATGACTTTTGATGCTTCGGCTGGCACGCCCGAAGTGCGATCACTCATTAATGCCGTTAAAAAGCTGAAGGATTCTGCTGTACCTCAGGAGCCTTTAAGCCCTGACCCTGATCAAAAGAACGATAAGAACCTTGGGTGAACTAGCAAATCGTCAATATTGCAGAAGTGCGATCGCAGATTAATTTCGTTAAGATGCTGAAGTCCCCTTCACCATTGTCTATGAGTTCTTCATCACCGAATGCCCCTGAATCTGATCAAATGCCCTCGCCAGACATAGAAGCTCCCCCTGAACCCGCGTTTGGGTGGACTGATTATGCAGAGCGGATTAATGGCCGCTTTGCTATGCTAGGTTTTATTGTCTTGCTCTCATTGGAATTAGTGACCCGCCAAGATTTCTTTACTTGGGTGGGGTTACGTTAATAAAAAGAGGCGCTACAAAGCGCCTCTTGGAACTGAGGGCAGTAACAATTCCCTACCCTGACATTGAAAGGGTTCGATTAAGCTGCAGCGAAATTCTGGGCAGCAAAGTCCCAATTGACCAAGCCGGATAAGAAAGCATCAATATAACCAGGACGGCTATTCTGGAAATCCAGATAGTAGGCATGCTCCCAAACATCCATGGTGAGTAATGGAGTTTGACCATGAACTAAAGGATTCTCAGCATTGGCAGTCTTGGTAACTTTAAGGGTGCCATTCTCCAACACTAACCAAGCCCATCCACTGCCAAACTGGGTTGCTCCAGCTTCTTTAAAAGCGGTCTTAAAGTTCTCGTAGTTGCCGAAATCTGTATTAATTTTGGCAGCTAAGGCTCCGCTAGGGAGACCGCCACCCCCTGGTTTCATCGAGTTCCAATAAAAGCTGTGATTCCAGGCTTGAGCAGCGTTGTTGAATAGTCCGGCTTTCGCAGGATCACCGTAGGCAGACTTGATTACTTCCTCAATGGACATATCATCCATAGGGGTGTCTTTGGTCATGCCATTGCACTTCGTCACATAAGCCGCATGGTGTTTGTCATGGTGAAATTCTAGGGTCCGTGCAGAAATATGTGGATCCAAAGCATTGTAATCGTAGGGCAGGTCAGGTAGTTGGTAAACCATGCAGTTCAATCCTCTCTTAACAATGGTTATGAATGGGTAAAAACGGGAGTATAGCAATCATGCAAATATCCCCATTCAATTGGGCTGTATCGGTTTGCGACAACCGTAATGGTTCTTAATGATCGCCAAATTATCCTATCACTCATCCTCAATTTTCTGCGTCTATCTTAGGATGAGGATGAGTAGCATAGGGGTAAGACCCATTTAAGTCATAGGCCAAGTGACTAGAAATCACTGAGCCGAACCTATGATTTAACTCAGGACATCAAAGCTGCATGGATGCATAGATACCAAAAGCCTCCGACAAGGATTAAGCAGCTTTCTTGAGGGAGGTATTCTTATACCCCCATAGGAAAGGTTGCTGGCGAACTTGGTCGATTAATCGACGGATGGTGAAGTTACTTAAGACAGTAAAGGGACCCACCATAATCAAAGATTTTACCTCAGCCCTAGAAATCTTGATATTTCCGCCTGATTTAAGCATGGCTGTGGATCCGGTAATATCCCGCAGGGTTGCATAGGCAAACACCAAGGGCAAGATGCAAAATAGCCGAATCGGAATTGCAGCCCGAGGAACTAGCATCAAATATTGTGCAGCTTTATCCAAATCAGACCAAGCCAGTTCTACCAAAGATTTAATCGCTGCATGATTTTGGGCTAAAAAATCAGGGTCTAACAGCGTCTCATGACTACTGCCATGAACCTGTAGTGCATCTTGGGGAATATAAATAGAGTTTTCATGTTCGGCATCCCAAGCAATATCTTTAAGAATATTGACGGTTTGCAATCCTTCTCCAAAGGCGGCACAGGTCTGCCGAAGGGTATGGTAGGTGGCAAAATCTACACTCGGTGAATGCTCAAACCACAAATCGGTGAGGAGATATCCAACCGTGCCCGCGACGTAGTAGCAATATTCTTGATACTCTGCCAAGGTCTTAATACGAATGCCCTGAGCATGCAGTTTGACAAACTTTTGCATGCCTTGAACCATTTCTGTAATCCAATGTTGCAGAGTTTGCTGTGATTTGGCCGGTAGACTTCGAAACAGCGCAAAAACAAGGTGGGTATTTTCGACTAAATAGAGATGTGCTTTCTCTCCTTCTAGACCCCCTACCGCTTGGGGAAACGTGTCTGCGCAGGTTGGCTCATCAAAACAGACTAAAAATTTGTCCAGGAGCCTGATTTTGGATTCTACAGTTGTTACTGGATCATCTTCGATGGTGTCAGCAATCCTAGCCAGTAGGTAACCACAGAGTACAGCACGTCCTAAGTTACCGGGTAAAAACCGAATGCTTAAGGCAAAGGTCCGAGAGACTTGTGGCAAAATCTCTTGGCAAAAGCGCTCAACTTGCCGATGATCGGTTGGAAACTCCAAGGCCATTTGTACCATAATCGTTCACTCCTGCTTTACACCAAAACTCAATAATGCAAATCACACCACAGCCACAGAGGTCTTTAGGGACAGGACAACCCTTGGTTCAATGAGTATGTATACCTGCCTCCGAGTGAACATAGCATACGGAACCCTCAAATTACAGATGTAGTGTGAGAGTTTTATATCTGTCCTCTCAATAGGGGGAGGCTGAAATTGTGCCCCTTGTAGGCTTCTTTTATGTCGCGACTGGAGACTCATCACAATGTCACCTCACATTGATCTAGTGTTTGTGCCTCAAGGAGTAGAGTATCGGTCAGTTTGTAACGGCTTAAGCGCTACCGGCTATCAATCCATAACGGTAGTGCCGATTCCTGTGGGGCCACAGGGAGTGACCCAATTTCTCCAACGGTGGCTCCAGCAGTCCCATTGGGCGGCCCCCCCTAACGCCCTACTGATGGGATTAGGGGGGAGCCTGACCGATAAACTATCAGTTGGTGATGTGGTGATCTGCCAGACTTGTGTTGACGGTACTAAGGCTATGGACGTTCCAATGAGTTGTGATTCGCGAATCCTCCTGAGTCTATCCCAACGATTCTCAGGAACTGTGATGCCTGTCACGGGGGTGAGTTGCGATCGCATCGTCAATACCACGACCGAAAAACGACAGCTTGCCCAGACCTACCAAGCAGAGGTAGTTGATATGGAAGGGTTCGCTCTGTTGTCTAGTTTGCAATCCACACCAGTCTCTGTAGGAATTGTTCGGGTAATCAGTGATGATGTGCACCATGATTTGCCCGATTTAAATTCAGCGATTAGCCCTGATGGCAACCTGCAAACCTTGCCGTTGGCTATGGGAATACTGCGCCAGCCACTACCCGCGCTCCGCCTGATTCGAGGTTCCCTCAAAGGACTTAAACAGTTAGAAAAAGCGACCGCTCAGATATTTAAACCTTAAGCTTTGGACAAGTCTCTACAGGGCAGCCAGGACGGCATCATGGATACTGCCATTGCTGACTACTACGCCTTGATTATTCACCAGCTTGGCTCCCAAGGAGAAGTCGAGGGGCTTGCCCGTAATATCTGTTATCCGCCCTCCAGCTTCTTCTACTAAAATCACGCCCGCTGCATGATCCCAGATCTTCTCGCGGTAGTCGGGAGTTTTAGGAGAGGGCAATCGCAGATAGAGAGCTGCTTCTCCTGCTGCAACCGCCATATATTTAGCCTGGCTATCCATCCGTAAAGAGGATTGAGTAATGCCTGCGGCTTGGGCCACCGCGGCCTGACGAGACTGATCGCCATGTCCCGATTCCACACTTTCCACAAAGCGAAGATTGTCGGATTGACTAGCAGAGACCACTTGAATGGCTTGAGCTGCTCCACCCGTCAGCGTCGATAGGGTTGCGCCTTCTCCACGGACGGCAACACCCATCAACCCGGTTTGACCCTCTGTAAAAGAGAGGGCTGGACAGCCCAAAACACCGACTTTAATTTCACCATTCTCAATCAGGGCGAGGGCGATCGCATATTGGTCTCCACGTAAAAACCCTTTAGTACCATCGATCGGATCTAAGGTCCAGTAGCGCGATCCTACTTGGCCGTTGCCGTGGTCAATCCAGCCTGTCACTTGCTCAGAGGTGGCATCTGGGACAATGGCCTGCACATATTGGGTCACCTGCGCCAAGCGTGCTGCCATTTCAGGGATTCGCAATTCTGCTGCATCCTCTTCACCCACAACGGGATCTTGGGGAAAGGCGGTTGATAGGGCTCGACAAATTAAAGCTTGAGCGCCAAAGTCAGCAACGGTAACGGGACTTTTATCTTTTTTCTCAATCGCTTCTGGGACAATTTCGCGCCGCACTTGCTCACAAAGTTGAGCTGCCGCTTGTACGGCTTGGATGGCGATATTTTTCTCAGATTCGTAGGGCATTGTTACGGCTCACTCGCCAGCATAAACAGGGCAATGTCCACCATAGCGGATTCTGAAGGGTGAAACCAATCAATCTGGAGACAGGGGTTCGGTCCAAGTGGAGACATCTTTGAGGATGAGAGGAATATCGTAGAAATCGGATGGAAACTCTAGTTGGGTTTCCCGCAGTCCCAGATAGCCAGATTCTTGAAAAGCCAATAAGATTCGCTTCAGGGCCAGCCAAACTTCCGCTTCATATTCCCAGTCTCCATAGCGCGGAGCATGGGCCGCTATAGCCCGCATGGCCCAAAAATAGCTGTTACGAACGACAGATCCACCCTTCTTAAACTTGGGTAGATCATCGCTGTGAATGATGATCAGATCTTGGTCGAGCCGTGCTCGCATATCCTGAGTTGGTCTTGCTAAGCTTCTGGGCGCTTGGCCTCGATCAGACGAGAGAAATAGAAGCTAGTTTTGGTCATGGCTTTGCGCTCGATGGTCCAGCCTTGCGATCGCAAAATGTCGCAAATATCAAAATCTCGATGGAGATAGGCCCGAGTGGTTTTGCTAGGGCCTGGGAAGAAGCTGCCAATTTTTTTGAGCAACACGTACCCAATCGTCCAGGGGGCAAAGCTGAGAATGATCCGGGATTTAGCTAAGGAGGCCAAATGGTTGATCATATCCGGCACTTTCTGGTCAGGATAATGAATCAACACATCCAAACAAATCACCGTGTCGTAGCTACCGGATAAGGCTTCTAAATCCTGGACCGTAAAGGTGGGGTTTTGATCTTGACCCAACTGCTCTTTTGCACGGGCCTGCGCCTCTTCCACCATTTTGCTGGAAATATCACTGGCTGATACCTGAATGCCCATTTCTGCTAGGGGGATGCTCAAACTACCAACACCGCAGCCAGCATCACAAAAGGATTGGCCAGATAAATCTCCATCTGCTTTCAGCCAGGAGAGCACCGTATCAACCGTTTGTTGATGACCGATGCGAATGTCCTTTTGGACTTTATTCACATCACCGTCACCATAAATCCGTCGCCAACGGTCAAAACCAACGGTATTGAAATAATCTTGAACAATGGCTTTATCGTCGGTGGTAGTCATAAATCTGTTTTGGGCTGAGGTCTCATCCCTCTATGGTTACAGAAAACTGAACTTTGAGACAAAGTAGATTTACCATTTGGCTGGCTTATGTATTGCTGTACCATCAGATAGAACAAATGGATCATCAAATTGATGCTTCACATATTGTTTCTTCTTGATCTCAAATGAGTCTGGTGCCAATTTTGCAAGCTCCTGATTTTTGCGCTTATACGGAAAGGCAAAGATAATCTTCTTCCCAGAGAAAAGCTGATTTGCAGTTCTAACCGCTGGTGCTAAATCAGTATCGCCAGTAACAAGAACGGCTGTATCGCAGACATCTTTTACAAAGATTTCCAGAAGCTTCACTGCAATTGCTACATCAGTCTCTTTTTCTTCATAACTTTGAGAACACACATTTGCAAGAATGACAGCGCACCGTTTTTCTCTTAAACCGATTGAGTTCCGTAATGATTCCTGTTGCTTCTAAGCATTGTATGAAGTTCTGATGGCGTCTTGTGACATCTGGCTTTGAAGCCTCTAAATGCTTGGTTAATGCTGAAAAGTAATAAATTTCTGTGAGAGAAGCAGTTTTCCCAAACAAGTAGATATAAGAGGAGCAAAGACTCTTAATATCTAGCCACTTGGTAGAAGCGTTGCCCCCCATATCGTTTGCTGCATCACGAACTGAGTGATATAGGTTAAATCCATCAATTATGAAAGCTACACGGTTCATACTCTCAAATACTAAAAGTCCCGTTGGATCGTAACCCAACGGGGGCCAGCGAGCTCGTAAGCCCAACTGGGGAAGACTAAACTCTATGATACACACCTAAGGTTCAATTTTGCACATTTTGTTACAAGCTTTTTTTAACTCTTGTGGCTGTCTGCTTATAGCTTATCAGGTTCATTTGTGTGAAGAGACTTGATTACAGGCTCAAAGCACAAACATTTTATGATCGCTTGGCCATGCGCTTATTATAGAGTCGGCAAACCACGGGACTGGGATCACCCTCTTGAAAAGGAATGACCGTACCATCGGCTTGAATGCGAATCTTATCGCGGCAGTTATAGGTTTCGCGGGGTTGCCTGGCCCCATCAATAGTGACAATGGCTCGATATTCCCAGTAATTTTTGGCACTGCGATTGAGAGAAGCTTCACAAATACGACGGCCTTGGATATTGCGACAAATGGCTGCCTCAGCAGGGCTGGGTAGACTGAATAGCACCATCCCTCCGATTAAGACCGCCAGTAAGCTCTTGCGAAACAGAGCTTTCAAAGGGAGGAAGGGGATTAGCATCTGTGGCAACGAGAATCGTGAGGTCATCAGCAAAAACTCAACCCAAGTATTAATTTATATCTTGACTTGTATCACAGTCCATTGCCAGATTGACTTAACCTAAACTTACACTCAATATTTTTTCAATTACTGACCGTCAGCTTTGTATGGCAGCTTAGTCCTAATGGTAGTCTCATACCCCCTAAACCCATCGAGTTCATCGGCTAAAGTTGTGCTGATTACGGGGTGTTCGTCTGGGATTGGCGAGGCTCTAGCCCTTGAGTTTCAGCAGCAGGGATATCAAGTCTATGCAACCGCTCGAAATCCGGCAGATATGGGAGAGCTGGCCCAACAAGGGATAGCCACTTTGAAGTTAGATGTTACATATCCCTCGGAGATTGCCACTGTGATCGATACCATTTCTGCCGAGACCAAGGAGATCGATATTCTCGTGAATAATGCGGGCTATGCAGTGATGGGGCCGCTGCTAGATATTCCCAATGCCGAGTTTGTGGCCCAGTTTCAAACCAATGTTTTTGCACCGATCCATCTCATCCAGCAGGTGGTTCCCAGGATGAGGCGCGGGGGACTCATCATTAATTTGGGTAGTGTTTCAGGAATTATGAGTACTCCTTTTGCTGGCCCCTACTGTGCTTCCAAGGCAGCCCTTCATGCTTTATCAGATGTACTGAGAATGGAACTTGCTCCCTTTGGTATTCAAGTGGTCACCGTTCGAGCAGGAGCAATCCAATCCCAGTTTGGACAAGCGGCCTCCCAGACGGTCGATCGGCTACTTTCCCCTCACTCTCTCTATCAGCGCCTGGCACCTCAGATCCGGGCACGAGCGCGAGCCTCTCAAAACCAGGCAACTCCTGCCGCTGTATTAGCTAAAAAGCTTGTCAATTGCATTCAGAATTCCGATCGATTACCACCTGAAATTGCCATTGGTAACAAAAGCCTCACCTTGCCGTTATTAAAACGATGGTTACCGACTCGAATATTGGATCGAATCTTGATGAAGAAATTTGGCTTGGGGGATTGGCAACCTTCTTCACCCCAGGAATAATCACTCTGCTGTCTTTGCCATACGAGATGTTGGATGGAGTGTGAAGCCTAGTATCTAGATGATCAGCTAAAGTTCTAGACGCATTTCGTTGGAGGGAGTAAATCCGATCTGCTCATAGACGGGTTTGCCCCAGGTAGAGGCATGGAGTATAGCATGGGTACAGTGTTGCGATCGCAAGCACTCCACCGCGACCTCAGTTAGTTGTCGACCAATCCCTCGGCAACGATACGATGCTTCCACATAAACTCCCCAAATGTAGCCATAGTGGCGTTGGTCTTGACTAAGGAGCAACGGATATAGTCCTGCAAATAATTGACAACCGACTGACCCCACAATCTGGTCATCCATAAGAGCCACAAATCCCTGGTAACCCAAGTGCTCGCGAGCTGTGGCCAAAAACTCCAGGATCACGGATTCCCAATCCGGTCGAATCTGTTCAGCAGGGACCTGGTTATCAAGCCACAGTTGGTAAAAATGCTGCGCAATCAGCTTATCTTCCGTGAGAGTGCCGGGGCGGATGGTGAGGGAGGAACCGGGCATGGTAGAAAATTCCAAAAGCGCAGATCAAGCTTGTAGTGCTGAAGGTTTGGGCGCATTGCTATTGCTCTGGACAACGCTACTGTGACCAACGATAATCTGCCATGTTCCTTGGGGGGAACGCTGCCACAGACGGGTAAATCGCAGATCCTCCTCGAAAGGTATTTCGCCATAGATGCCTGTCAGGTATACGCGCACCGAAATAAGGATCCGATCTCCAATGGGTTGAATGTACCGTTCTGAATAATCAATAGTCTGGAATTGACAGAGACCTGCTTGATGAAAGGCGAGATCATCTTGTTTACTGATCACTTGGCCCAGGTGGCTGGTAAATACTAAATCGTCGGCAATCAGGTGATCTAGGACCGCCACATCAGAACTCCGCATGGCTAAGCGGAGCTGTTCTTCAACCGCAATAATTTGTTCCTCTAAGGCAGACGAGAGGGGCTGAGTCATGGAAAACCTTTCAGAAATGATTTTACTTGGGACACCCTTGCCCTCACATCAATCTCTGAACAGGAGTCACAATGAATGTAAGATTACCTGTTTAGGGTTGGCAGCGATCGCACAAGCCACTCACGGTAACCTCATAGGTTTGGGCATCCAAGCCAGGTCGTAGGTTGCTAAGACTAATTTCTTGGAAACAATTCCAGGGAATATCTTCAATTTCGCCACAGTGGCGACAGCGAAAATGATGATGAGGGTCGACATTAGCGTCGTACCTTGACACTCCCTCTTCTAGCAAGACTTCTCGCACCAACCCTACATCTCGCAGGGCCTGCAAAGAGGTATACACCGTTGCTTGAGAAGAAATGGGAAAATCCTGATTCAGATCCTGCAACAGATGCTCTACGGTTGGATGATCAGTCCGAGACAGCAAATTGGCATACACCGCATAGCGTTGGGGTGTTACCCGGAGACCTTTCTCCTTCAAAACTTTCACTATGACGTCAGTAGACTGCTTCATCATGTCATCTATAAAACAGTAAATACTATTGCAGCAATTTATTCACCAATTATAGATGCAAAATTTACAATGTCTCAATAAAATATAGTTTTTCTTAAAAATAAGTATATATTACTATTGAATTATTCCTAGACAAGAATTATTCTTAAGATATGTGAAGGCTGATGCCGACATCTGTTCATCCAACCCAATTGAGGAATAACATGGCTGTATTTGCAACTGAGCGAGTCCCCGACGTCGTCTTCAAAACCCGAGTCCGTGATGAGTCGCTTCCGGGTCCCAACCCCTACCGTTGGGAAGACAAAACCACCCAAGATATTTTCGGCGGTAAGCGAGTCGTTGTCTTCTCTCTACCTGGCGCATTTACCCCTACTTGCTCATCTACTCATCTGCCCCGGTACGAAGAGCTATACGAAGAAATCAAAGCTCAAGGCGTCGATGACATCATCTGCCTATCTGTGAATGATGCATTTGTGATGTTCCAATGGGGTAAACATCAAGGGGCAGATAAGGTCTTTCTGCTGCCCGATGGCAATGGTGAGTTCACTCGCAAGATGGGCATGCTCGTCGACAAATCAAACCTGGGCTTCGGCATGCGCTCTTGGCGCTATTCGATGGTTGTCAATGATGGCAAGATTGAAAAAATGTTCATTGAAGCCGATTACGGGGATAACTGTCCCACTGATCCCTTTGAGGTGTCTGATGCCGATACGATGTTGGCCTATCTCAAAGGAGTTCATGCCAACGCTACTCCCACTGCTGCTGCGGTTGGATAAAAAGCATTCATTGCTTGAAGTTTCACGATGGAGTTGGTTGAATGGCCAGCTCCATCGTGTCATGGATTGACTAGGCTAGAGTGAGACGTTCTTGAAGCTGTAAAGGAGGGAAGGTGATGAGTTATGACTACGATTTATTTGTGATTGGTGCCGGTTCTGGCGGGATTGCTACGGCTCGCCGAGCCGCTCAATATGTTGCCAAAGTCGGAATTGCGGAATATGACCGTCTGGGCGGCACCTGTGTGAATCGAGGCTGTGTACCTAAAAAACTGATGGTTTATGCCTCTCACTTTCCCTCTCAGTTTGATGCGGCCACAGGCTATGGCTGGAGCCCCGTGGAAAGTCAGCTCAACTGGCACAAAATGATCACGGCAGTGAATGACGAAGTTACTCGGCTCAATGGCATCTATCAGCGGATGCTGGATAACTCCAAAGTAGAGGTTTATCGCGGTCGTGCTGCTCTCGTCGATGCCCACACGGTGGCGATTGGCGATCAGAAAGTCACGGCGGACAAGATTTTGATTGCTGTTGGCGGTAAGCCTGTGAAGCCTGAGGATATCCCAGGTATTGAACATGCGATCACGTCTAATGATATTTTCCACCTCAAAGAACAGCCCAAGCATTTAGTTGTCCTGGGGGGTGGTTATATCGGGATTGAATTTGCCTGCATTCTCAAGGGATTAGGGTCTGAAGTGACTTTAATTATCCGGGCCGACAAGATTTTGCGGGGATTCGATGAAGATATCCGCTCGGAAATTCAAGAGGCGATGCAGAAGCACGGCATTCGAGTGCTGAATAACATGACGGATCTTGCGATCGCAAAAACTGACACGGGCCTCCAACTCACCGTCAAGCAAGCAAGCAATATCGAAGAAACCCTGCTGGTAGATGCCATTAGCCTAGCGGCCACAGGCCGTCGTCCTAACTTAGAGGGATTGGGGATTGAAAATACAGCGGTAGAAGTGGATGGTGGTGCGATCGCGGTCAATGAATATAGTCAAACTTCGGAACCTAATATTTATGCGGTTGGTGACTGTACAGATCGGATCAACCTAACGCCGGTTGCCATTAACGAAGGTCGTGCCTTTGCCGATACCCATTTTGGTGGCAAGTCCCGAACCATGAGTTATGAAAATGTTCCGACAGCAATTTTCACAACGCCTGAAGCTGCCACGGTGGGGCTGACGGAAACAGAAGCCAAGGAAAAATATGGCGAGGACAAAATCAAGATCTATCGGAGTCGCTTCCGCCCCATGTATTACACCCTCCCCAACCATGATGAGAAAACCTTGATGAAGCTAGTGGTCAACACCGAAACTGATCAGGTTTTAGGCGCTCATATGGTGGGTGACCATGCGGGAGAAATTATTCAAGGGGTTGCGATCGCAGTGAAGATGGGGGCCACCAAAGCCCAATTTGATGCCACTGTCGGCATTCACCCCAGTTCCGCCGAAGAATTTGTAACAATGCGCTAAGCAGAATGTCACTTTTTAGATATTGAGGGGGCATTTTAGACTTAGGAATCTGGTATCGAGAGATTCCTCCTCAGAGGATTTAACCCCTGACCTATAGTCAGGGGTTTCTTTATTGAAATCTAGTGATTTTTAGCCTGCTTTTACTAAAACGGCATCCCCTTCTACTTTGGCTTCATAGGTCGGGAGTGAATCCTTAGCTGGACCGTTAGCGACGGTTCCATCTGCCTTGAACTTGGAACCGTGGCAGGGACAATTTAATGTTCCCTCGTCTGCATTCCAATCTACGGGACATTGGTTATGGGTGCATTGATTTTTGAACGCAACGACTTTAGTTTTGTCATCAGGGTTGAAAATGACGAGCAGGGGGGCTCCAGAAAAGTCTTCCTGAATTAAAAACCCATTGCCTTCTAAATCTGCAAGTTTACCCACTTCAGTAAAACCATCAGCAGTAGTGGCTGCTGGAGAAGGGTCAGAGGTATCCGGCGAAGGTGAGTCGCCAGAGGTGCAAGCAGCGAGTACCACAGGCAAGCTACTGGCTAATGTGCCAACCCCTACCCAAGAAAGAAATGTACGACGATCCATTCAGTGTTCTCCTGTATCTGAGATACGGACTTCGCTGGATATTATGCCTGATCTCGTTTCAATTCGTTGTGACTCAGAGATATAAAAACCTATTTCACACCACAATGCGACAACTATTCCGAAGCGTTGCTTAATGTCTGATATCGATATTTGTGAGGAGAAACGATAATGGCAAGATGGTTACTGAAGCATTAGGGCGATAATGTCCTGAGTTGCGGGCTTTGGTTATGCACATCCCAGTTGACTGAGATGTGATTGATGCGCCCGCTCCTTAGGCTATGATGCTTAAACCACTAGGCGACTAAATGCAGCTTGATAGTAGGCGCTTTGGGTTGGGTCGCCAGTGGGCACAAGAAACAAACTGAAGTGCCCCAATTGAGGATGCTCCAATTTATAAGTTCCTTGGGTTAAGGAGTGCCCTTCATTACCTCGAAAGGTGAGAGAAAATTGCTCTAGCTGATTAGACTGGCCTTGATCTTCTACTTGGTCTAATTGGAGAGGCAGCCGTTCTCCTTGGTCGGTTATGACTAGAAAGGTTTTATCGCTGAGGGTTTCAAACGTGGAGCTATGCATCTGACTCAGGGAAGCACTGCTGTGGGCAGGAGTTTTAGCCAGGGTTTGGTGTTGTTGTTTTGTCTTCGATAGTGAAAAAGACGTTCCGGCTGAGACTAAAGCGGTGCCAGAGAATAAAAGAAAATGCCGTCGGGAAATACTCATAGCAGTAGATCGGTATCCATCCAACTATATGATTCAAATCTTCAAAAACAAGAAATAAGTCTGAAGAGGGCCTTAGCTGCCATCGAAATAGAGTTTATTTTGTGACTTTATTTCAGATTCACCTGATTGAACAATAAGAACAAAGAGGCTTATTGGTAATTATAGGTCTTCAATTCAGATTAAAAATTAAGAAATAAGTCGTTTTGAGTAGATGTAAATCGATATCATATATATAAAGTAAAAGCTTATTCAGTTAAATATTTTATTGCGGCAAAAGATTTATGAGCATAGCAGGTAATCATGCATCTGTCTATCGACTTTCGTCCAATATCTGATGGAGATCTCAATTGCTTAGAAAAAATCTATGCTAGTACTCGACACGAAGAGCTGAAAGTTTTACCTTGGACTGATTCAGAAAAGGAAGCCTTTTTGCAGATGCAGTTTCAGGCTCAGCACCAATATTATCAGGACCAGTTCAAAGAGGCTGAATATTTGATGATTTTGATGGAAAATTGTCCTATTGGTCGCCTGTATATTGATCGACGTCAGGATGAAATCAGACTTATTGATATTGCCTTGTTGCCGGCTTACCGGAATCAGAGGATTGGCTCAATGCTATTACAACAAATCCTAGATGAAGGACAGGACTCTCAGAAGCCTGTCAGAATTCATGTGGAACAAAATAATCGAGCATTAGGGCTATATCAACGTCTAGGATTTCAAAAGAACTCAGTGAATGGTGTGTATTTTTTAATGGAGTGGCTACCCGTTTCTGAGGAATAAGGATGACTGATCAAGGAGGGTTTGGAGATTAATATATTCGTTCCCTAAAAAATAGTGTTTCTCTGTAATGATTTCTAGAGAGAGAAATGAAATAGTTTTTTTATTGGGTTTTTATGTGCAAACGGCTGTAAATATGATTTTAAGGGTGCAAAGTGGAGAAATGGTGCTAGAAGAGTTAACCCAATCACGATTCTCAGACTATTTAGGGGATTTGTTTCAAGTCGGGACAGATTTAGAGTCTCGCCTGATTCTCCAATTGATTGAAGCGAAACATCTCTCTTCGGGACAGAACGCTAATTCGAAAGTCAAGCGCCCAGAGCCTTTTGCCTTGGTGTTTCGAGGACCACAAGATATCCCCCTGTATCAGGCGACTTATCAACTCCAGCATGATCAACTGGGTGAGCTACCTGTGTTTTTGGTGCCAATTGACCAGGACGAAGAAGGATTGTACTACGAAGCGATTTTTAACTAGTGGTGGTCGTCATTCCCAGAGGATTAGCAATGATGGCTATATCTTGGCAACTTATCTCTGAATGTGAGGAAACTGCTTATGTCTGAACCGTTTTTAGCAGAAATACGAATGGTGGGCTTTAATTTTGCCCCCCGAGGTTGGGCCTTTTGCGATGGGCAAATTTTGCCGATTAATCAAAATCAATCACTTTATTCACTTTTAGGTACGACCTATGGCGGAGATGGCCGGACTTCGTTTGCATTACCTGATTTGCGGGGGCGGACACCGGTTCATGTGGGAAGCAGCAATGGCAACAGTCACCCTCTAGGACAGAAGAGTGGTGAGGAAACCCACACCTTGGCTGCAAATGAAATGCCACAACATACCCATCAACTGCAAGCCTCCAACAGTGTGGTTAATGCTCAAACCCCCATTGGAAATGTCTTGGGGGATAATCTTGCAGCTCCTTATTCCTCAACTTTATCCGAGATGGTCAATATGGCTTCTAGTGTGATTCCCAATGTCGGTGGTGGACAGGCACATGACAATATGCAGCCTTACCTCGCGGTCAACTTCTGTATTGCCCTGCTTGGTCTATTTCCTTCTCGCAATTAGATATCCATAAGGAGAATTTGGAATGAGCGAACCATTTGTTGGGGAAATTCGCATGTTTGCAGGCAACTTTGCCCCCCGAGGCTGGGCTTTTTGTGATGGTCAGCTACTGGCCGTTTCGCAGAATGATGCCTTATTTAGTCTGCTTGGCACGATTTATGGCGGCGACGGGCGCACGACCTTCGGTTTGCCCGATTTGCGGGGGCGTATCCCCATTCATGCGGGTAGTGGGCCGGGGTTATCTCAGCGCAGGCTAGGAGCCAAAAGTGGGACTGAGAAAGTAACTCTTACGATCAATCAGGTGCCATCTCACACTCACAATGTTGTTGCTACTAACAGTCAAGGTACAGAACGCAACCCATCTGGCAATATCATGGCCCGATCCGGTGGTGATATCTATCGACAAGCAACACCCAATGGAACAATGGCGACCAGTACTCTCACTAATGTAGGGGGTAGCCAAAGCCATACCAACCTGATGCCAGCCCTCTGCATCCACTTCATCATTGCTCTAGTTGGCATCTACCCATCCCGTAATTGAGGAAGAATCTATGTCTGAACCTTTTATCGCTGAAATCCGTATCTTTGCTGGCAACTTTGCCCCTCGGGGTTGGGCTTTTTGTAATGGACAACTCCTTCCTGTTGCCCAGAACACAGCCCTCTTTTCATTGATTGGCACAACCTACGGTGGTGATGGTCGATCTACAACTGCCCTACCCAATTTAGAGGGACGTGCTCCTATGCATCCCGGTCGAGGCCCCGGCCTAACCAGTCGTCGATTAGGGGAACGACTTGGTATTGAAACAGTTACTCTCACTGAGGCACAAATGCCGTCCCATAATCACACAATGATGGCAGTAAACCCCAGTCAGTTTACGGTAGCCAATTCCCGTGATCCTCAAGGTCGAGCACTGGCTGGTGTTGTTACAGGGCAAGCCTATCAAAGTAATTCCACTAGTAATGTGGTGGCGATGAATACTGGCAGCCTGGCAAATACTGGTGGTAGTCAATCCCACAACAATATGCAGCCTTTTTTGGCCATAAACTTCATCATTGCTCTAGTTGGTTTATATCCATCGCGCAGCTGAGAAGTATAGTTTCAAGCAAACTATCAATGCTGAGTGGGTTGAGATTTGAATATTTTGTTGATTCTCTCTACAAGCTCTTGCTCATCTACTATAAACATTTCCTCCGTCGCGACGAAGGAGCTTCTGTTTTCTGATGGATAACTAAATACTCTGTAAATTAAGTCTTAGTAAATAAAGATGTAGCTTTATCATCATCCATGTGTGTAATGGCGCATACTACATTGCCATGTATACAGAGTATTTACAAGCGTTAGTGCAATACAGAATGCCGTAGTACTTAAATAGTACTAAACTATCTGAGGGCTAGAATCAGATTATGGTGTTGCACAAGTCCCGTTAGTGTAGTTAACCACTATATTAGGTCCACTACCAGTATCCACGATAGCGTCACCAGCAGTGTTGTTCCCTTCAACAAAGGTTATTACGGCTGTGTCGTCATTAGCAGCACCCATATATCCTTGGAGCTGGAATGTGTTATTGACAAACTGCTGTAATGCATACTCACCATTTCCTGGCACATTGGGTATTGAGACATTGTTGCTAGTCATGTTAACGCACAAGGTACTGTTCTCCCCAGCATCACCATTTCCAGCCTGTAGGAAAATACCGTTCGTTAAAAAGCCTGTGTTTGAGTTTGTAATGGTGTTATTCGTAATCGTGGCAGAAAGTGTACCACTACCACTTTCTGCTTCCAGCTCAATACCACTGCCATTGGTCGAGCCAGATAGCGTAATATTGTTGCTATCAATGGTGACTGTCACAGAACCATTTCCGTCCTCAACGAACTGGATCCCTACAATAGAACCACCTGTAATATTATTATTGGAAACCGTGCCTGAAACGGTAGCAGTATCACCTGCTGAGATGTTGATACCGGAGGGTTCTACGCCTCCTGTGCTGCCTACTGTGATGGTATTGTTGTCAAACAAAAACTGGAAGTTGGCAGTACCTGTCACTCCACCGACGATGCCTGAGAACTGTTGATCAGCTCCCTGGAGGAACATACTATTCGTCACACTGGTTTGCACATCGCTGTTACCGAAAATAGCATAGTTGATGGCGTTGGCGGCATTGCGCTCAAACGTGGTGCCAGAAATCTGTATGTTGAGATTAGCAGTTCCAGAGGCTTGAACCAATAGGCCGCTTGTCTGATTGGGATCGGACGGGCCAAGACCCAAAATTCGCCCACCTGTAATAGTAAGTAGGTCTGGATTGGTCAGATTTCCGGGAGCCGTGGCTCCAGTGTTATTCACAAAAATATTGTGGGTTCCTGATTCTAAAACATCAGTATTAGTAATTGTGTTTGCAGTACCAGCAGCAGAGGTGCCTCGCAGATTAACCAAGAAAATACCATGCTCGTTCGGCCCGTTGCCTGCGCTTTGAATTGTACTGTTAGCTAAGTCGAAGTCTGTGACGTTAGTTGCAAAGATACCGTGATCGGCAGTGGTGCCGCTGATACTAATATTATTGATGTCAACATCAGTAATATTAGTCAGTTCCAATGCAGCGTTGGTGTTAGTCCCTGAGTCTAATGTGTTGGCATTTAATAACGTTATGTTGTTGAGCGTAATATTGTTCGTGTTTTCAATGCGAATGCCATTCGTAGTTGTGTTTTGAATTGTGCCACCTGAGCTATTGGTAGTACCCGTGCCCGTGACAGTGAAGAAACCCGTCGTACCGCTATTACTAATCACAATGCCTTCACTACCACCGCTAGCAGCAATACTCTGGAAAGTAACGCCGCTGGTACCGATACTTGTATCGGCAATGATAAGGGCTGTACCCGCAGTTGTTGTAAGGGTATTGTTAGGATCTTGAACTGTAACTGTGCCGCCATTAGTGGCGTTGAACCCTACACCACTAGTGGTATCAATATCCAAAGTGCCGCCTGCAAAATTAATCGTAGCGCCAGTATTGCTGGTTAAATTGACCGCATTGACTGTACCAGAATTCAAAGTGAGGGGACCCGTGATGGCTACCGTCCCCCCCGTCTTATTCGCCACATTGACATTGCGAGCGCTGAAAGCAGTTCCAGTCCCACGGGTAAGGGTGATATTACCCGTCCCACCATTAGCATTGAGCAGTTCTCCTGCAACATTGATGGTGTTGTTCTGGGCGGTCACATTCGTCGTCAGGTTCGCAAGATTGAAGACCGTAGCATTGACACCAACATTTTGAATCAAGTTGTTCTGAATAGTAATTCCCGTTCCATTGCTGAATCCAGCGGTAGCATTATCGATATCGAAAACATTAGCCGTGCCAGTGCTGTATTCAAAGGTGTTGTGCTCGATAGTATTGTTGCCCCCTAGGGTCAAGACATCGCTACCCGCTGTTGAGTTGGTGATCACTGCCGAGTTCGCTGTAACATTCCCCCCGACTGTGTTGAAACTGCCTAAAATATTGGCAGGCTGTGTGGATCCAAACGATACGGTGTTAGCGTTGGCAAAACCTGTAATGCTTTGACCTGTCGCGAGGGTAAAGCCTGTGGTACCCTGGGCCGTCACATCAATATTGCCAATAAAGGCAAAGGTTTCGGTTCCTGCCAATAGATCCGCCGTTGCAACCGAAATCGTACTGATGGATTGACTCAAGCCAAAGGTTCCAGCGTTGAGCGTTCCGCCATTCTGACTAACGAAGGTGGCTGAGGCTGCACCCGCAGGGAAATTAGCTGCATCGCCTGCACCAAACGTGACATCTTCAAAATCAAAACTGGAGGCGGCTAGGGTGCCATTCCCGGCATCGACTGTAAAGGCCCCCGCCTGAGCATTGACATTAATGTTGGACCCGGTATCACTGGGAGATTCACCATCGCCGAAGGTGAACTGAACCGCCGCAGTGTTGTCGATGACGACTCCTCGGTGCAGATCTGTAATACTGCTGGATGGGCCTGTCGCTGGCGTAGTTTGGGTCCCTAGATTGACAGTCTGGTTGCCAGCCAATGCGGTTAAATCAACCCCGATAGAGCTAGTCGAAGTATCAGGACCAGAAATGGCGACAGAGTTATAGGCCGCAGTCCCTGATAAGGTGGCTCCATTGAAGTTGATGCCGACCTGATTGGCGGCAGCTCCCACATCCGTAATTGTGGTGGTGCCGAACGTCGTTGCAGCACTCGTTCCGATATAGCGGATACCACTCGTGCTTGCAGTCGTCCCCAAGTCGATATTCATTGTGCCAAAGCTAACGGTGCCAGTGTTGTTGGTTAAGGCAATGGCATTACCCGTAGGGTTATTAACGGTTGTAGTGCCACTGACTGCAAAAGCACCTGTCAAGGTGTCGAGGGAAATACCGTTGGTCCCTGCTGTGGAAGAGACGGTATCGAAGGTAATGTTAGATGCTACTCCGGTCAGGTTAATAGCCTGACCGGATGTGGCGGCGACTGACTCATCCCCTGCTGTAGCTGCCACGCCTACTGTGCCACCACTGGTGGCATTAAAGCCAGTGCCCGTGGTGGTATCAATATTTAAGCCACCATTAAAATTAACGGTGCCCCCTGTATTGTTGGTGAGGTTAACGCCTGTGGCAGTACTCGTATTGGCAGTGACTAAGCCATTAAAGGCTGTGGTGTTTCCGGTTTTGTTGTTGATATTGACCGCGCTGGCTGCATTATTTTGGGTAATTGTGCCTGCATAGGTCACGGAGGCGGTACTAGTGTCTTCATTAAACGCAGTCCCTGTGGGGCTGGTAATGGAGGTGTTGGCACTAAAGGTGAAGGTGCCCGCAGATCCGTTGAGGATATCAATTCCAGTGTCACCGCCATTCAGGGCTGTGGTGCCGTTGAAGTTGTAAGTGCCATCGGCATTGTTAAACTGCAAGCCATTGCCATTAGTGGCACTCAGGGTTCCAGTTTGGAAAGTTACGGTTCCTGTCGAATGCCCACCCGTGACATTGACCGTGCTGGCATTATTGGCCTGAGAAATGTCGCCGCTATAGGTGATGCTGGCAGTGCCCCCGTTGAGATTGAACGCCGTACCCGTGGGATTAGTAATTGAACTGGCAGTATCAAAATCGAAGGTAGCGTTGCCCCCGCTGATATCTACTCCAATACCTGTGGCGTTGTTGATGTCTAGGTTGTCGATGTTGACGTTGCCAGCGGCATTTGTAAAGACCACGCCCCCGGTCAAGGACACATTTTGGAGGGTTGTTGTGCCTGTGGCATTTGTGATTTGAATTGCTGGTCCTGTCGTGCCCGTACTGGTGATATTAGAGAGAATCGTATCCGCAGCATTAACAATGACATCAGTGTTATTACTACCGAAGGTGACATTGTTGACGGTGGTATTGGTCGACGGCGTAATTTCAATCCCTGTAGTGAAATTTTGGATAGTGGTGCTTTGGATGGTGGTATTAGTTGCACCTGTTAAACCTGCGATCGCACGGGCAGCCGTATTACCGCCATCGAAGGTCACGTTCTGAATCGTGTTGTTATTGGTTAGGGTGATAACAGTGTTCCCTGCACTGGTGGCGAGGACAGCGGCTCCATTCCCCGTGGGGTCGGTGATGTTGGTACCTGGGAAGGTGCCCAAAACATTGGCAGGCTGTTGAAGGCCAAACGTTTGACCATTGCCAAAGCCATCAACGGCATCGCCTGTGCCCAGAGTAAAACTGGTATCTGCCGCTAGCAGCGTATCAAAATTATAGGTGGTGCCATTGTTAATAAAGACAAAGGTATTGACGGTGGCTAGATTCGCTTGGGTTTGAGCAGCAGCAACACTAGCAGCCTGAGCCGGAGAGCTACCATCTCCCATACCCGTATCAGAGACAAAGAAGAGCTGGCCTGCTACTCCAGCCCCACCTGGGAAATTGGGATTACCCGTGAAGCTGACATCGTTAAAGTTATAGGTACCGCTGGCTGGATCTAAACCCACTGCCTGAACCGTAAAGCCTCCCGCCGTCACACTAATGGTACTGGCTTGATCGATGGGAGTTTCACCGTCCCCAAAGATGAAGTTGACATTGGCGGTCGTACCCACAGCCTGACTGGAAGAGAGTTCTACCCCAATTTCAACATTGGTAATGGAACTGGGGGTATCCGTTGTTGGATTCATAGAATCGCCAACTTGGATCAGACGATTGTTTTGGGTGGAGGACAGATCAATCCCCACGGACCCTGCAGTTCCTGTCCCCGTGATATTCAAGGATGCGAATGTTACCCCACCCACAGGATCAGACCCTGCAAAATCAATGCCCGTGTTGGCACCTAAATTAGTAATGCTGGTGTTGCCAAATGCTATCGCACCATTCAGTCCCTCAACATCAATGCCGCGATCCCCAGGATTCACAATATTGACTGTGCCGAAACTGACTGTGCCACCATTGCTGGTTAAAGCAAGCGCATCTCCTGTTGAGCTGTTCACGGTCGTGGTACCACTCACCGTAAAAGAACCTGTCAAGGTATTGAGGAAAATACCGTTGGCCCCTGCGGTTGAAGAGGCGGTATCGAAGGTAATGTTAGACGCTATCCCTGCCAGATTAATGGCTTGACCGGATGTGGTGATGATTGACTCATCTCCGACAGTAGCGGCGACGCTAACGGTACCACCATTGGTGGCATTAAGCCCTATGCCCGTGGTGGTATCAATATTTAAGCCACCATTGAAATTAACGGTGCCACCTGTGTTGTTGGTTAGGTTGACACCTATTGCTGCACTGGTATTGGCCATGACTAAGCCATTAAACGTCGTAGTACCTCCAGTCTTGTTGGTGATATTGACCGCACTTGCTGCATTATTTTGAGTCATCGTGCCCGTATAGGCAACGGTCGCCGTACTCATATCTTCGTTATAGGCAATCCCCGTGGGATTGATGATGGAGATATTAGCAAACGTAAATGTACTGCCCGACCCATTGAGGATATCAATTCCCGCATCCCCACCGTTGAGTGTAATGGGACCATTGAAGGTATAAGTACCATCGGCATTATCGAACTGTAGCCCAGTCCCATTGGTAGCATTAATGGTAGTGGCGGCATCAACCGTAAAGGCACCCGTATGCCCCCCACTGACGTTGACTGTGGCCAGAGGATTACCGTTGTTGAAGGTAGAGCCGGTAATATTGACGTTCACTGTGCCGCCATTAAAGTCAACAGTCGGCAATGTGGACTGTTGAATTGTGGCTGTTCCCACCAAACCTGTGCCCGAAACCGCTGGCCCATTACTGCCATTAGCCAAAACGCCCCCATTGATAGTGTTGTTATTGGCGAATGATACTGTTGCGGGTGTTCCAGCGCCTGTAGTGGTCAGAGTGGGCGCTCCATTCCCTGTGGTGTCTGTCACCGTTCCCGTCGATGCATTCAACAATACGTTCCCCGGACCCGCAAACGGAATATTCAGTGTAGAGCTGTTGAGGAAACTGAGGATTTGCTGGTTATCCGTCAGATCAAAAGAGCCCCCCGCATTGGTAGCATCAATGACATCCGTTCCAGACGTATTCACCAAAATAAAGATATCGGCAGTGGGACTTGCCTCTGCGGCTGCAATATTCCCTGGATCGGTGATTGTCGCTCCTGAGCCATTCGTATTCTGGTCGACGAAGAAAAGATCAGGGAAAGAGAACCCTAAGCCAGGGCTGCCTGCGAAAGCCACATCTCGGAAATTGTAAGTACCATTGCCCCCTACTGCACTGGCATCAATGGGAGTGGTGGCCACAATCGTACTCGGTGCATCCACCGTCAACTCCCCATCCCCAAAGATAAAGTTG